>JBAVTM010000157.1:0-7244 GCA_049696195.1 Desulfuromonadaceae bacterium
TCCCGAGGGTGTTATGCGGCCGCTCCCGGCAACCGCTGACTTCCTTATCTACATCTTGACAATAATCGGTATTCTCCCTAGTATGGCGGTCCAGACACGTAAACGGAGTAATCATGCAGTCAAACAGACTGGGAGAAATCCTCGTAAAAAATAATCTGATTAGCCGCGATCAGTTAGGGAAGGCAGTAGAGGAACAGAAGCTTTCCGGCAACCAGCTCCGGCTCGGCTCAATTCTGATTAATCTGAAACTTCTTACGGAAGTGCAGCTTACCTCGTTTTTATCCAAGCAGTACGGTGTCCCGAGTGTCAATCTTTCCGATTATGAAATAGACCCCGCAGTAATAAAAATCATTCCCCCTGAAGTCGTTCAAAAGTATCAGCTTCTGCCGGTTAACAGGGCCGGCGCTACCCTGATAGTCGCAGTAAGCGATCCATCCAACCTGTTTGCCATAGAAGACATAAAGTTCATGACCGGCTACAACATTGAAATGGTTGTAGCGTCGGAACGGGACATCAAAGCCTCGATAGACAAGTATTATGATCAGTCGGCTTCGCTGGCAGACGTCATGGACAACCTGGATGTCGAAGATTTTGAAATTGTTGACGAGAATGAGCAGGTTGACGTCGGGTCTCTTGAGCGTGCCACAGAGGATGCTCCGGTTGTCAAGATGGTCAACGCCATTTTGCAGGATGCAATCCGGAAAAAAGCGAGCGATATTCACATAGAACCGTACGAAAAAATGTTCAGAGTACGCTTCCGGATCGATGGCGTTCTCTACGAAATCATGAAGCCACCGCTCAAGTTAAAGAATGCGATAACTTCGCGTATCAAGATCATGGCGGAACTTGATATCGCTGAGCGCCGCCTTCCGCAAGATGGCCGCATCAAAATCAAACTTGGTGGCGGCAAGGACATGGATTTCCGTGTTTCATGTCTTCCGACGCTGTTCGGCGAGAAGATCGTCATGCGTCTTCTCGATAAGGGCAACCTGCAAACGGATTTGACCAAACTTGGGTATGAGCCGGAGGCCTTAGCGCATTTCATGCGTGAAATACATAAGCCGTTCGGCATGGTGCTGGTTACCGGTCCCACCGGCAGCGGCAAAACGGTTTCGCTCTATTCGGCCATATCGGAACTGAACAAAGTTTCGGAGAATATATCCACTGCCGAAGATCCGGTCGAATTCAACTTTGCCGGTATAAACCAGGTTCAGATGCACGAAGATATCGGCCTCAATTTTTCGGCGGCGTTACGGTCGTTCCTGCGTCAGGATCCCGACATAATCATGATCGGTGAAATTCGCGATTTCGAAACCGCTGAAATCGCCATCAAGGCAGCTTTAACCGGCCACATGGTCCTTTCAACACTGCATACCAATGACGCCCCGGCCACCATTAACCGCCTGCTTAACATGGGGATTGAGCCGTTTCTGGTCGCTTCGGCGGTGAATTTGATTACCGCCCAGCGCCTGGCCCGTCGTGTCTGCGGCGAGTGCAAGCAGCCGGAGGAAATCCCGGTACAGGCTTTAATCGATTCCGGCGTATCGCCGGATGAAGCGCCGTCATATGTCTGCATGCGCGGCAAGGGGTGTCCGGCCTGCAACAACACCGGGTATAAGGGGCGTGTCGGTTTCTATCAGGTCATGCCGATGCGCGAGGAAATCAAGGAGCTGATTTTAAATGGCGCCAACACAGCTGAAATCAAGCGGGAATCCATGCGAATAGGCATCAAAACAATGCGTCAGTCCGGCTTGACAAAGCTTAAGGAGGGAGTGACCTCCTTCGAAGAAGTGTTGAGAGTAACGGTTTCTGACGACTAAACAAGGGGCGTGCGATGCTCAACCTTCACCAGCTACTGAAGATACTCGTGGAATCCAATGGTTCAGACCTTCACATTACAACCAATTCACCACCGCAAATGCGCGTTGACGGGCACCTGACGGCCATGGATTTCCCCCCCATGAGCCAGGTCGATACGAAGCAGCTTTGTTATAGCGTGCTGACAGACGCACAAAAGCACAAATTTGAAGAAGAAAATGAACTGGATCTTTCTTTTGGAGTAAAGGGCCTTTCACGCTTCCGGGGAAATATGTTTATTCAACGGGGTGCCGTGGCAGGTGTATTCAGGGTTATCCCGTATAAAATATTGACCTTTGAAGAATTAAACCTGCCGCCGATTGTACCGGAACTGGCTGCGCGGCCGCGCGGTCTTATTCTGGTGACCGGCCCAACCGGAAGCGGCAAGTCTACGACCTTGGCTTCAATTGTCGATTATATCAACATCAACCGGCGCGAGCATATTGTAACCATTGAAGACCCGATTGAATATCTGCACCCTCACAAAGGATGTCTAGTAAATCAACGGGAGGTGGGCGCCGATACCAAAGGATTTAAAAACGCGCTGAAGTATGTGCTGCGCCAGGATCCTGACGTTGTTCTGGTCGGTGAATTACGTGACCTTGAAACTATTGAAGCGGCACTTACCCTGGCTGAAACAGGCCATCTCTGTCTTGCCACACTGCATACCAATTCATGTGCCCAGACCATCAACCGTGTGGTTGACGTATTTCCTCCCTACCAGCAGACTCAGATCAGGGCGCAGCTCTCTTTTGTGCTTGAGGGGGTATTGTCACAAACATTAATACCCAGAATGGGTATAAAAGGTCGTGCTCTGGCCCTGGAGATCATGGTGCCGAATGCCGCTATCCGGAATCTGATTCGCGAGGACAAGGTTCATCAGATATATTCGCAGATGCAGATCGGACAGGAAAAATTCGGTATGCAGACCATGAATCAATCTCTTTTCACACTCTTTCAGAAGCGAATGATTTCGCTTGAAGAAGCGCTTGGTCGTTCGCAGGATCCGGAAGAACTCAAACAGATGATCAGCAACCCTGCAGGTATGCCGCGCAGGCCCCAGATGCACTGAATTTATGGAGGAGAACCGTAATGCCGAAATTTAACTGGGAAGCCCGTACGAGAAGCGGTGGCACGCAAAAAGGTGTTATCGAGGCGGCAACCGTTGATGTCGTTGAGGCGCAGCTCAAAAAGTACGGCTTCAGTAATATAACAATAAAGGCAGAATCCAAGGGGCTGAGTTTCAAATTGCCGAAATTCGGTGGCGCTCCAAAGATTAACGAAAAAGATCTGGTTGTATTCACGCGTCAGTTTTCGACCATGATTGACTCCGGACTGCCGCTCGTTCAATGTCTTGAAATATTGGCAAGCCAGCAGGAAAGCAAGGCCTTTCAGGAAATATTGTACAAGGTCAAAGACAGCGTCGAAAGCGGCTCAACGTTTGCCGAAGCACTTGGCAAGCACCCGCGGGCTTTTGACCAGCTGTTCGTGAATCTTGTGGCTGCCGGTGAAATCGGCGGCATTCTGGATACCATTTTAACGCGGCTGGCCGCCTATATTGAAAAGTCGATGAAGTTGAAAAAACAGATCAAAGGCGCCATGGTCTACCCGATCACAATCATGTCTATTGCTGTCGTGGTTGTCGGGGTTATTCTGGTTTTTGTTATTCCGACCTTTGCTAAAATGTTCATTGAGTTCGGCGGTGAGCTGCCTGCTCCAACCAAGTTTGTCATTGCGATCAGCAACTTTCTGGTCAAATATATTTTTCTTTTAATCGGCGGTTTCTATGCGATTATCTGGGTAATAAAAAAATACTATTCAACTCCTGTCGGACAGAAGAATATCGACCGGATGGCTCTCAAAGCCCCGATAGTCGGCCCGCTGATCAGGAAGGTTTCCGTGGCAAAATTCACCAGAACGTTAGGAACGATGATCAGTTCCGGTGTACCGATTATGGATGGGCTCGAGATAGTTGCCAAAACAGCCGGCAACAAAATTGTCGAAGAGGCGATCTATGCCGTCCGCCAGGCAATTTCGGAAGGTAAGACCATGGCGGAGCCGCTTGCTGCCTGCGGCGTTTTCCCACCGATGGTTGTTTCCATGATTTCTGTCGGAGAAGCGACCGGGGCTATGGACACGATGTTGAACAAAATTGCCGATTTTTATGATGATGAGGTTGATGATGCGGTTGGAGCAATGACCGCCATGATGGAACCGCTGTTGATGGTGTTTCTCGGGACGACCGTCGGCGGTCTGGTCGTTGCCATGTATCTTCCGATCTTCAAACTTGCGGGGGCGGTAGGCGGTTGATCATGGGCTCTGAACGAAGGCTCAGGCTCTTCATCTACGCCAGGATAATTGTTTCTTTTCTTTTTCTGGCAACAACACTGATTCTCGAACATCAAAACTCTTCTGTCGGAATTGAGCGCTTTCAGCCTGGTGTCATCAGGTTGATGGCGCTTTCTTTTTTATTCTCAATAATTTCGCTGCTTGCCCTAAAAAAACAGCGGTTCACCCAGTTTCTTACCTATCTCCAGGTCATCTGGGATTTATTGTTTGTAACCGTACTCGTGCTTTTTACTAGGGGAATTCTCAGTCCGTACTCATTTCTGTACCTGCTGTCGATTATGATTGCCGGTATGCTGCTTGGACGGCGCCAGGCCCTTTACACCGCATCACTGTGCGGTATCTTGTACGGTGCAATGCTTGATTTCCAGTACTTCGGATATCTTTCATTCATCGGCTTAAGCCAGGAGGATGCCCACCAGTTTGGCGCTTTACGGCTGTTTTATACAATATTCTATAATCTGATTGCCTTTGGTTTGACCGCTTTTATTACCGGACTATTAGCGGAACGTGCCCGCTTGAGTGAAGAGGCTCTCCAACGTTCATCTATCGATTATTCCGAGCTGGCTCAGTTGAACGCAGCCATTGTTGCTTATAGTGATAGTGGTCTTCTGACCACAACCGTAGCTGGTCGAATCCGAGTTTTTAACCCGTACGCCGAAGCCATTGCCGGACTCAGGCAGCCTGATGCCTATGACAAGCAGATTGAAACGGTATTTCCCGCGTTGTCCGGGCTGATTAATCAGGACAGCCACTCAATACATCGGGAATTCGAATATCAAACAAAAGACGGCGCAGTCATGACCTTGGGATATCGCATCGACCCATTTAATGACAGTAACGGAATGCTGGCCGGTTATATCGTGAATTTCAGGGATACTACAGATATCCGTCGCATGGAAACGGCGCTGAAAAAAGCGGATCGACTGGCGGCGTTGGGCGAGCTCTCGGCTCGCATGGCTCATGAAATCCGGAATCCACTTGCTGCCTTGTGCGGATCGGTTCAGTTGCTGTCCAGTGCCGCAGATATCCAGGAACACGATGCCCGACTTCTGGCAATTGTTACCCGGGAGGCCGAACGACTCGATGCGCTGATATCAGAGTTCCTGATGTATGCACGTCCCGCTACGCCGCATCTCCAACGGATCACGTTGCATCCGTATATAGAAGAAGAGTTTCTTTTCCTCGCCCATGACCCCCGTTTTATAAATATTACGCTGCAAAACCTCATACCGAAGCCGACTGAAGTTCGAGTCGATCCGAACCAGCTTCGCCAGGTCATCATCAATCTTTTGCAAAACTCCGCCGAAGCAATGCCGAATGGAGGGGAAATACGAATCGAAAGCAGCTTCACTCCCGCTGCTGCCATCGTCAGCGTAACCGATAACGGTACCGGGATCGGGGAAGATGTCGCTCAGCACATTTTTGAACCTTTCTGGACCACCAAGCCTGCTGGAACCGGGCTTGGTTTGTCGATCAGCTACCGCATCATTGAAGCACACGGTGGGTTTCTGACGGTAGAATCCCCCCCTGCCGGCGGTTGTCGATTCGTTATCACGCTGCCGGTGCTTTAATAATATATGGCTATTCCGATATCCTACAGCCTCCGCAATCTCGCCACCCGAAAATTAACAACATTTTTAACCGCTTCAGGGATGGCTCTGGTCGTGTTTGTCTTTGCCTCTATTTTAATGTTGTCGGCAGGATTGGAAAAAACACTGATTGAAACCGGTTCTGACGATAACGTTATCGTTACACGTAAAGCCGCCAACTCCGAGGTGCAAAGCGGTGTCGAACGGCTCCAGGCAGCCATTATCGAAAGCCTGCCCGATATTGCGACCGACAGTCTGGGGGAGATCCTGCTGGCCAAGGAACTGGTGGTACTGATCAGCCTCCCGAAAAGGGGGAGTGACAAGCCGGCCAATGTTGTCATACGTGGTATTCAGCCGGCTTCACTGCAGCTGAGACCACAGGTTGTGCTCCGTGAAGGGCGGATGCCCAGACCCGGTTTATCCGAGATTATGGCCGGGAGCAGTATTGCAGCACGATTCAAAGGGGGGGGATTGGCGAAACTCTTCGCTTCGGAATGCGTGACTGGACGGTGGTCGGGGTGTTTGATGCAGGTGCGACCGGCTTCAGTTCCGAAATATGGGGAGATGCGACTCAGTTGATGCAGGCGTTTCGTCGCCCTGTATACTCTTCGCTGACCTTTCGCTTGCGTGACAGCGCCGAATTTCCTGCGGTCAAGGCCAAACTGGATGCAGATCCCCGCCTTACGGTTGATGTGCGCCGCGAAACCCGCTATTACCGTGATCAGTCAGAAGCTATGGCAAAATTTCTCCGGATACTTGGCCTGTCACTGACGATTATCTTTTCGATCGGAGCGATCATCGGCGCCATGATCACCATGTACGCCGCCGTAGCCAACAGGGTAGGAGAGATCGGTACTCTTCGCGCGCTCGGTTTTCAAAGTTCAAGCGTGCTGGCGGCATTTCTGCTTGAATCGCTGTTTCTTGGGCTGATCGGCGGTGTCAGTGGGCTGTTCTGTGCCTCATTCATGCAGCTTATCACCATTTCTACCATGAACTGGCAGACCTTTTCAGAACTGGCATTCTCATTTACGCTGACATTTGATATTGCCTGGAAATCGCTACTCTTTTCTGTCGCGATGGGATTTATCGGCGGTGTCATACCTGCCATCAGGGCCAGTCGGCTCAAAATTGTCGACGCACTTCGGGAACATTGATTTACCCTGTATTTCAGCATTCCCTTGACAGCAACAGGCTGCTCTGGTAATCAGATATGCATCAAAGGGCGTTTAGCTCAGCGGGAGAGCACTGCCTTCACACGGCAGGGGTCACTGGTTCAATCCCAGTAACGCCCACCAAAAAAAATCAGGGCCGGATCATTGATCCGGCCCTTTGTTCTTCATGCCCCAGCGCAGACTAGATGTCAGCCATCAGAATCTTGAATTGTAACGGCATCGTGCGTGGCCGCCTCCAGTTCCCGGATTCGATCTTCAATAATGCGGCTGATCGAGG
>JBAVTM010000158.1:0-16904 GCA_049696195.1 Desulfuromonadaceae bacterium
GATCTCACCAGAGGAAGGCGAACATGCAGCGTGACGCTCAGAATAACCAGCAGCGGAATGACAAGAAAGATCAGCAAAAACCAAGGTGAAACCAGGACCAGTCGGGAGAGTTTGGATTTGGCTTTCATAAAGCGATCTGTTTCCTTCTAAAGCTGAAGTCACTTTGGGCGAAAATACGTCACACTGTATAACAAATTAGAGGATAAATAGTAATCTAAAAGTTCCCTCATCCACCCAGTCTATCAAACTGAGCGGTCGGCTATTTCTTCAGAGTATCATGCTGGTTTAATCCGGCCAGCTCCATTTTTCCGCTCTGTGAGCGGGCAAACGTCAGACGTACATCGGTTTTGTAGTTCTCATTTTCAAGGCGGTAGATCAATACATAGCCATTGCCGGGGAGCGTCCCAAAGCTTATCTCCTTCGGATTTTTGAGAACCCCCACATTATTCCGGGTTTGTTTAAACTTTGCGACAAATTGACTCTCACTGCCAATTTGTTTGAAACCGGCTGCGGAATCCTTGTAGATGGCCGGGAAGTCACCGGATTCCATTAAAGCAAGAACGCGAACGGCTGCAGCCTGTGCGTCCGCCTTATCTTGAGGCGCAACAGCGGGTGCAGCGGATTTATCCCGGGGGGATATGGCGGCGGGTACGGCAGGTGCGGCGGCTTTTTCCTGTGGTGCGCCGGCGCCTGTGCCAGAGTTGTTCTGCTTGGACTTGCAGCCGATAAACGTGACCAGAATAATGAGCAGAACAGCAGTCTTAATACAGCGTACGTTGTTCATTCCTGACTCCATAATAAGGTTGATGTAACAATCGAACCGGTCGAGATATGACTTACAATGGCACGAAAAGGCCTGCCGAAACGCCCCGCGATAGTACCAGCAAGATTTTGCTGCCGTCAACAGTAATAAACAATAATAAACAGTAAAAACAGCGAAGAAGTATTGGCGGTTTTTTAAAAAAAAGGCCGGCATCTAGGTGCCGGCCTTCAATCCACGTTCAGCAGTGTGGAGAGGGTAACTCCCTCTCCACGTTACAGTTTGATTAGTACGTTACAGGACGGACAATCTTTTTAACGAAGCCGTGATCGCCCTTGCCTTGTGCAGCGTTGTGGTCATCGCAGCCGCCCCAGGTGTCAAACAGTTCTGTTGCAGGACCACCTGCGCCAGTAACGGAAGGACCACGCAGAGCAGATGCGGCTGCCCCTGTACCCAGGGTGTAACAGCCTGCTCCGGCACTTACGCCGCCGGTAACAGCACCTGTAGCATTGTTAATAACAGTGGCTGCGGTTTGCTGCCAGTGTTTCTGCTCCCAGTTTGTATCGTTGGATACACCGCCGGTTGTGTAGGTGTACACAGCAGTTCCGTTGGTAACAGGACCGGCAGTGGTGCCGCCGACGAAGCCGCCCAGGGTACCCGGGACGTGCATTGCGTTTCCGAGGCCAGGCAGGAAGCGCTCGACCTTATTCGTGTTGCCCATACCGTCGACATAAGCGCCGCCGGCAACACCGGCAACTATCGTGCTTGGTGTTGTGTCGGTATTATTAGCGGATCCGTGGATACCGCCGTATGCGTTGCCAGCGCCGGAGTTGTGGCAGTTGTTGCACTGGATCCCGAAGATGTTGCCGTAGTCAGGATTCTGCTCGCCAACAGGTGCGGTGCCGTTGAGCGGGAAGCCCGGAGCAAATGCCGGAGTAGCACCGTACTTGGAAACCGGCCCGTTGAAACGGCTGACGAACTGGGTGCCGTCAGTTGAAGAACCAGTGGTGTAGCCGTTGAACGGCAGAGTGTTGCCGATGCCGTTGCAGCGACCTGCCGCATCGTATTCGCCGACGTGGCCGCCGACGACGCCGGTTGCCAGGAAGATACTGCCGTACTTGTTGTAGTTGTGGCAGTTGTAGCAGACCAGGAAGGCGCCGTTCGGGTTGTTGTAGGAAACAACACCGGTAGTGGCATTAGCGGTGAACGCATTCTGGGTATGGCGCTCGTCGGTACCGATGCTGTTACGCAGCAGGTACTCGTTGTTGGAGCCGTGGGCGCCGATGGCAGCCGAAGTCGGTGAGCCGTTAGCGGTTTCTGATGATCCAACTTTCCACTGGCCGACGGTGTGGCAGTCGCCGCAATGGAGCGTTGAATCGTCACCAAGGGTTGCAGCGCCGGTACGAGGAGCGGTTTCGCCGCCTGCGTTCTCGAGCGGGGTGTAGAGCTGGTTGAAATTGCCGGCGTCATAGATGGTGCTGCGTACGCCCTGCAGAAGTGCCGATGAGTTGTTGGCGAAAGTAGCAGGAGAAGCGATCGTGCGTGGGCCGGCAGGGTTTCTTGTACGGCCGGTGTAGCGAGGACCTTTTACGGCGTGATGCGAGTTGTTGCCTGTGTTGAACTGGCTGCTTGCATCAACAACGGCCGGACGCTGCATCTTGTCATAGCGGTTGGAGATGGTATCACCGAACGGGTTGGTAGCTGAAGCGGTTTTGCCGGCAGCGGCAAGACCGTTAGCATTGATGAACGCCTGGATTTGAACGCTCATCGGAGAAACTGCGCCGTTGCCGTCATGGCAGCTCATGCAGTAAGTATCCATACCGCTGTGGTTCGGAGCGGCCGGATTCCATGCAAAGTCGGCATCGGTATCGGCGCTGGTGTCACGCAGATGGGTTGTGGCATCAACCGCATGCTTGGTAGGATCGACAACAACTTCGCCGCCGCTGATTGTACCTTCCAGGTGGCAGGCTGCGCAATGGGCATCGTTAAGAGCAACACCGGTTACATGATGTGACCATTTTGTGAATTCCTGAGCAATCGAACGTACACCGTTATTGTCCTGAACAAAGCCGGCACCGGCATTCTGAGGAATAGAATGGCAACCGATGCAGCCAGCTTTGGCTAGTGAGAAGTTATGCGTTGTGTGGCAGTTGCCACAGGTGTTAGTTACGCCACCGGTATATGTGGCATGGCGCCCACCAGGTATGCTTGTGTGGCACTCGGCACACCTGCCGCTGGCTGCGGGGTTCAGGTCGTTATGCTGGGTGCCGTGGCAACCGGCACAACCAGCCTGGGTTGAACCGAATTTGGGGGAAATGAGGCCCTGGCTCGTGTAGTGGCCGGACTGTTTGTAGTTGGCAACCAGATTTGAACTATCTGTGTCACGAGTCGAGTCATGGCACCCAAGGCAAGGTCTGTCGGCAACTTTATCAACAGGCGTACTCGCAGTAATGGTAACGGGTGAATTTTTTCCTGCATCGACAGTCACGTTTTGTGCAAAACCTTCAAACAAAACCTGTGTGCCTGTCGCGTCAAGCGCCTGTGCGGTAACAGTCAGCTGACGACCCGGATAGACGCTAAGGGTTCCAGTCGTGGGATCGGTGAAATTCCCAGTCGCAGTTGGGATAGTAGCACCCGTCACTGTAAGTCGGAGCGTTGTACCAGCCGGCAATGCAACCGATTTTCCCGCAGTTTTTGGTAGCACCAAGTTGGCCGTGATCTTACCACTGGGGCTGTTTTTAGCATCGATGCCTGCTGTTGTGGTGTTACTTGCTCCACAGCCGGACAATGCAAAGATCAGCAGAGCATAAAGCGTGTACTGCATCATTCGCAAACTGTTTCTCATTTTGGCTTCTCCTTTTCTTTTAGTTTTACTCTTGGGATCAAAGCTGCCATTTAATTTTTCTATTCAATCCTCCTTTCCCTTAAATTTTTCCCCAATGTGCCGGATTTCCATTTGTTTTCTATACGAGGGAAACTCATGGTGGATAAACGATAGACACTTCCACCGTAGCACTCGGATAGGTTGTACTGCTCGTAACCGTACCGTCAGGATAGGTTGTCGAGGTTGCTACCGTACCGTCAGAATAGGTTGTCGAGGTTGTTACCGTACCGTCCGGATACGCTATCGAGGTTGTTACCGTACCGTCAGGATAGGTTGTCGAGGTTGTTACCGTACCGTTTGGATAGGTTGTTGTGACTGTGACCGTACCGTTTGGATACGTTGTTGTGATTGTCACCGTTCCGTCCGGATAGGTTGTCGTGATTACGACCGTACCGTCCGGATAGGTTGTCACACCGGTTACCGTGCCCGGACTGAGTGGCGTAGCGGCAAAATCCATTCCGGCGACACTTGCAGTAGTGATATCGACTTGCCTGCTCACCGGGGTAAACGCAAAACCGATTAATGTAGGAGTTATCGTGTAGCTGCCTGCACGTACACCGTTGAAAGTATAATTGCCGTCTGCATCGGTGAAGACAACACCGGAGCCGGACCCGGTAATGGCCACGAATACAGAGGAGAGGCCGGTACCATTGCTGGTGATTCTACCGGATATTGTATAGGTCACGATCGGAAGCGTAGTAATATTCACCGTGCTGCCGGCAGAGACATTCCCGGCGGCGTCACGCGCCTTCACTTCATACGTATAGGAGGTTGCAGCATTGACTGCCGTGTCTGTATAGGTAAGAGTCGGAGCGGTAACTGTGGTGAAGAATACGTTGTTACGATAAACGTAATACGCGGTGACTCCGACATTATCCGTTGCAGCGTCCCAGGAAAGCGTTACCGAGCTGACAGTAGAGGTCGCCTTAAGATTTTGCGGTGCTGAAGGTGGTACGACATCAGTCGGGTTCGGTTCCGGCACCGGGACAATTACCGGTGGTGTGAAAGTGCCTGGAATCACACCCGCGCTAATCAGATCAGCAGTGGCAGTAACTATTGCTGCATTCAGGGCAGCAAAAACGGTCCCCTCACCCAAACGTATTATGCCCGTTGCGGGATTGATTGTGAGTAGATCTGCTATCGTGTTGGTAGGAGTGATAAGTGAATTTATTGCCTGGATCATAACGGCCAACCGCTGCTGCGCCGGGGTGAGGGCAGCTCCGGGCAGCGGAGGAGGAATCTGGGTAAAGTTTTGTCCCAGAAAAGGCTCCAATGCCAGGATTGCATTCCGGATATTCTCCGCAGTAAAGCGGCTGCCCTTGTTCTTCACGATATACTGAAACACCATATCTGTTGCGGGACTGATCACGACAACCTGACCTTGTGAAACAAACGGTAGAACAGAGCTGATATCTATCGACCCGGCTCCCGTTGTTTCCGTTGCCACAAACTTTATCCCGCCTACATACCATTCCGGAATCTTCAGGATGAAGTTTCCCTGTCCATCGCTTTGGACAGTTGCTGATAATGGGGTAGTTGACACATTTCCGGCCGCATCGATTGCGTATGCGGTAACGGCCGCATTAGCAAACGGCTTCGTGCCGGTGCTGTCAGAGACGACACCTCTGACCTCCCTTAATGCAGGAGCCTCCGAGCTACCGCCTCCGCACCCGTATAGGAATAATGACAGAGAGGCGAGTATTATCGCTTTTAAAGTGAACCTCTTCCAGTTGGTACACATACTAACTCCTCCTTCTGATTCTTATTTCCAATTTTATTAATCAGATTCATCCGCCGGTACCGCCTGGCAATGATGCTTCAAAGTCCTGTCCGTCAAGAATATTGTTTGTAATAGTGTATGGTGCGCCGGTGTTATAAATTATAGCGCCTTCAACTTTATTACCGGTCCCTTCGGGATTATAAATATAGATCGTCCCGCTGTCTGTGATAGTGACAACACCGATGGTGCTCCGTGTGGGTTCGAGAGACCATTTAAAAACATATACGCTGGATGTCGGCACTATTGTGTAGTTGCCGCTGTACACACCGGCAAAGCTATATACCCCTTGCTCATTGGTTGTTGACTGCAAAAAAACAGAGTCAAGCTTAATGCTTTCTAAACCGCTCAAATCCCTGGTGCTGTAAAATGTATCAATCGTGTATATCGTATAACTGGTTTTGTAGAGTTTTACCGTGGCCCCGTTAATTGGCGTGCCATCGGCGAGGGTAATTTTTCCCGTAACGGTGAAACCGCCTCCGACGCTGCCTCCACCTTCGGCGCCACCGCTACCGCTACCGCCGCCGCACCCGGCCAGGAGCAGCGACACTATGGCAGTCACTACGATTGCCGTTCCATACTTGTGGAATTCAAATAACATAATGCCCTAGCTTTCTTCGTAAAACCTGCTCAGCCTGATGACAATCGCTGTTACTGGCTGATTACTGGACCCACTTCGCATTGAATGAGTGGCATGCAACGTTATTGCATGTTTTAGTGCTGGCAGCGTAGGAACCGATTTTTGTCGGAACGCCTCCGATGGTATTGGCGGGAAGAGTAAACGTCTTGGTTGTAAGCCCACCAAAGTGTTGCTGGTAGTTGGTCAGAGTACCGATGTTGTGGCAATCCGTGCAATTGGCACCTTGGTCCACCACATGAAACGCATGAAGATTGGTTATACCGTTTGGCGAGAAGATCCCTGAGTAGAAGCTGTTGTACTGAGGCACCCCGGCAGAGGTTCCCTGCTCGTGGCACTTGAGGCAGACGCCGTTGTCATTCGCAACGATACTGATCGAGCCGGTCCAGAAGTCAGGTGTAACTTTCCCGCCATGACAGCTGACATTTGAACAGGTACCGTCGGCGTTATAAACAAACGGGAATGAAGCAGAGCCGGCAACCGTGGCTTTTTTTCTTCCTCCAGCCGCATCCGCCGTGGCATGGCCGAGCGTAGCGGAACCGGCATTGAAATGACATGTGTCACACCCAATTCCAGGCAGCGCGGTATGTTTCGTATGGGCATATTTCCTGTTGGGAGCGGTGGTGCCGAAGGGGCCGCTTGGCAAACCGCCATGACATGAAACACACCCTGTCAGGTTCGCGACAGGACTGGTAACGTGGCAGGTAAAGCCGCTGACGGCGGTTTGACTCATGCAGCTGACCTTCGAAATGCCGCCGTCATAATTTTCACCATGACACTCAGCGCATGACTCAACTTTTGTCCATGCCGATGCTTTGTGTGTCCGCACCCAATCCGATGGGTGCCCCCCTTCCCCTTCGGGGCTGAAGACGGCTTTGTTGTTCTTATCGCCGCAGCCTCCCAGCGCAAGCGCCAGGAGTGCAGAAACTATTACAAGAGATGGTTTTATCGATGACATGACGCGCACCTCTCATTATTCTGGCGGCCGTGACATTTGACACAGCTGACCGGATTTACCCTGCCGTCGATCTTGTGCTGGCTGAGGTAATCGCCACGATGGGGAAGCGTGCGTTCCGGCGAATCGGTAAACTTGTCGCTCGGTTTAATCTCTTCCTTATGGGAGTGGCAGTCGGTGCAGAATGATTCCTGATGGCAGGAGCTGCAGGCCTGGCGTGATGAAGAGGCATAGAAACGATGCTTGGCCATAAAGTCGGGAGCCCGATGGTTCAGGGCACCCCAGGAGTCGCTATGGCATGCCGTGCAATCAGGCATCCCCTGCTTGCTGACATCTTCGGGGTGGGTGCGCGGCAGACTGGTGGTGTTGGCGCAGGCGTACAGCAAACTCATCATCAGCAGAAGAATTGACATGATCACAATTTTATTTTTCACTCTTTGTCCCCCCTTCAGCAGCAAGCTTTGTGTCAAACGTGTAGATCGCCTTGACAAGAGCGCGAACTTCACTGTCAAAATCGGGATTTCTTGAATATTCAACATCGGCCCCGACTTTCAATTTCCGGTTAACCTCATAGAGGGCTGCTCCGGTGATCGCATAGCTGTTTCTGATGCCGTTGATTTCCCTGTCATAGTTTACGTTGATTGCGTCAATAGTCAGGTCTGCATGACCGATTTTCTTGGAGGCAAAAGCACGGAGCTCGACATAGCGCAGCTTGTCGATGTCACCTTCCATACGATGGAACCCCGCTCCCACAACGAACGCTTCAGGCAGGGAATAGGTCGCCTTGCCGCCGAAATAGGAGGAGTCGCCGGTCTTGTCATAGCTGTAGTATTTGTAGTCCGCCGCAAGGGTCAGGTTCTTGATCACGGTGTAGGCGGCGTTGACGCCGACGGCCGTCTGTCTTCCGTTGATTCTCCAGACCGGGTTGGTGGCGCTTAACGCCGATGTGGTCATGTTGTATAAATAGTCTTCGAAGTTGATGCGCGAGAAGTCGGCACCGAGGCTGAGGTTCGACAGTGGGGCATAGGTGGCGGCGTAGCTGTGTTCCATCCAGCCGTCGGTGATGGAGTTGTAGGTTGATCTACCGGTCAGGTCGACCTGCTTGATCGGCCGAACCCAGAGGTCGATCCCCTCTTCTTCACGGTAGCGGGAGTTGTCTTCCCGCTCGCTTTTGAGAACGCTCAGGCCGACGGTGTAATATTTCTTGTCGGATTGGGAGAGCCGGGTGCCGTAGATCACCGCTCCCCCCTGAAGTCTAGGATCAGAATTCGGCTCCGTGATCACGGAGTTGCCCAAGTACGCCGATGCGCCGATGCCATAGGCAAAGTCGCTGTGCAGATACAGGCCGTCGATCCGCTCGGTGGCAACCCCCTCGCTGATGAACTGCCGGCCAATGCTGACAGCGGTGTTGTTTTTCGGGGCATGATAGGTGAGGTAGGCGTACTGGAGATCGCCGTCGGTACTGCTGGACGTTGATTTGTCCCCCAGATCGGCACGCCCCCACGCTCCAAGGTAAAATGACACCCCGGAACCGTCACTGCGATTGTCGGTCATGTTGAGACGAAGGTATTCGTAGGCTGGAAAAAGATCCTTCTTGTCGATCGTTGTCCGCATGCGCAAGATCGTGGTGGACTCACCTGAAAATGAAAAGTCAGACGCGATGAGCGGCGTTGACCACAGCAGTGTTGAAGCAAGCACTGCCACCCCGGCTCCAAGAGCCAGACAGTTTTTTTTCGTGTGGTTATGTTTCAAAATATTCCCTCCTTTCCGGAAGATATGTTCTGCTGAGCCATGAAGTATGTAATTATGGGTTTGCGACGAGGTGGGGCAAAGACTTGCGTGATTTCTCCTTTCAGTTGCTTCGGTAGTATCTGGTCCTATACCTGAATACTCTGAATTTTTCAATTGTCAAGCGGGGCAACATAAAAAAGTTATATTATTTCTATTTTCTTTATGAAATTAACTGATTATAAGAACCCGGACTGCAGGCCGGTGATATGACAGAGCAGCCCCCGCCATATCACATTATTCAGCCAGCACCAGCCTGTTGTGACAAGGCCAAATAACAACCTGATTTATAAGTGATAATTAACTCTTGCTATTGAGCATACGGGTCAGATAACAATGAACAAATAACGTTTTAATGCCAGGCCAGGGGGTAATAAGCATAAAGCAAGCCGAAGAGCAGGGGGAGATCTGTCGCCCATCGTCAGTCGTAACGTTGACAAACATACCTCTGAGTTATTATAATAAAGAACAATCAACAGTCAGAGGAGTTTACACGTCATGCCGATGTACGAATACCGTTGCACAGCCTGCGACCACCAATTTGAACTGCGTCAGAAATTTTCCGATCCGCCTGCAAGCCAATGCCCGCAATGCGGCGCCGCGGTAGAAAAGATGATCTCATCCACCGCCTTCAGCCTGAAGGGTGATGGCTGGTTCAATACCGGCTACTGCCCGAAAACAGAAGCGCCGAAACCGGCAGCTTGCAGCGGATGTGCCTGCTCCGGTGAATAGCCTCTAAAAGCATTACACAAAACCTTTTTTAGCCATAAACACACACTGGCAGAAACTTGACGGTACGTCTTAAAAGCTTTTCTGCCCAAGACAGTTTAATATCACGTCTTTGTCCAGCCGTGACTATGTATGTCTGCGGCCGGATATTTCTATCTATTTTAATTATCTTTATTAATTCCTGGAGCCCCCATGAAGGTCAAGAAAGCCGTTTTCCCGGTAGCAGGCCTCGGCACCCGTTTTCTTCCTGCTACCAAATCTTCCCCCAAAGAGATGCTGCCGCTGATAGACAAGCCGCTGGTACAGTATGTCGTTGAGGAAGCGGTGGCTTCCGGTATTGAGCAGATTCTTTTTGTGACCGGTCGCGGTAAGCATAATATTGAGGATCACTTCGATATTTCAGTTGAACTGGAGGCGCATCTCTACGACAAGGGAAAGGATCGGGAGCTCTCGCGGGTACGTGAAATAGCCGAGATGGTGAATATTTTCTATGTTCGACAGCGCCAGGCTCTGGGGCTCGGTCACGCCATTCTCTGCGCAAAGGATTTCGTCGGCAACGAACCCTTTGCCGTTCTGCTCGGGGATGACATTGTAGATAGCGAGCACCCCTGCCTCGGTCAACTACTGGACGTTTTCAATCAACAAGGGGGATCGGTACTGGCGCTGGAAAAAGTGCCAATGGAAAATATCTCTTCATACGGTTGCGTAGCGGCAGAGAAGATCGGCGATCGAACCTTCCATGTGACCGACATGATCGAAAAACCGTCGCGCGCTGAAGCACCCTCCGACATGGCAATTATCGGCCGCTATGTATTGACTCCACGGATTTTTGAAATTCTCCTGAATCAGGAGCCGGGTAAAGGGGGGGAGATTCAGCTGACCGATGCGATCCTGACACTGTCGAAAGAAGAGCCGGTTTACGGCTGTCTGTTTGAGGGTCTGCGCCATGATTGCGGCGATAAGCTCGGTTTTCTGAAAGCTACCGTTGATATGGCGCTCAAGCGGAAGGAATTCAGCGCCGAGTTTGAAGCGTATCTACGACAGCGGCTGGCCTGAAGGCGTACCGGACGGAAATAGCAGCCACAAAAAAGGCGAGCCGCATGCGGACTCGCCTTTTTCTATTTGTTCGATATGGCCCCGGCAGTCATTTTTCCTCGGCGGCCACCTTTGACGTGTCTCTTTTCGGTTCCCATCCCTGCCAGACATACTCCGGGTCCATCATCGGATCATAATAACCGGGCTGCGGAACCATGCAGAAGACCGCTTCAACCACCCCGATCACACCCCGATAAACAGTCATCCCAACCCCCTTGAGCGGTCCGATGACATAGCCGACCGGCCCCATGTCCCGCCCGGTCATGAGCGTCTGCTTCGGGAGTTCAACAATACTGGTGACGGCATTGGTGACTCCCCTCGTAAATTTGATGGCCATCTTCTCCGCAATCATTTCCGGCTGCTGATCGGCAGTCGCCAGACCCGGTGCCACGGCAACAAAAGCGGATAAAAACGCAGCTATCAACAAAACCTTTTTCATACGGTCTCCTTTATGAGGTGCGAAGAAGCGGTAATTTTTCATCTCTTTTCAAACTCTTACCATAAAGAAACAGCCCTTGCAAGCATCACAGGTCAAAAAGAGTCGGCTCTTTCGGCAGAAAGGGCTCAAACCGTTTTTGCACATGACGAAGCTTTTCGATGTAGTACAGAACATTGATATCCGGATGCGCCGGATCAAAAGCAGCGACCGGACGGCACTGTTCATACGCTGTTGCATCCCTGCCCGAGCCGCTGACATAATAACTGACATGGTCACCGGCACGGTAGGTCTTGCCCGAAGCAAGAGCGATCTCAAAAGCGGCCGAATGATTGCGCTTGCCCGCTCGAAGCTTTTCACGATAGCTTTCCGGTGACTCGTTGAGTGTCTCGCTGCGGGCCACCCAGGCAACATCCAGCGCACGCGAGCGGAGACGCACGGCGTATCGGTCAAAAAGCCGCTCCACCATCTCTGCTTTGCCGGCCAGCAAAAGCTCGATAACATCCCGCATGAATTCCCGCAGATACGGTTCCACACCCCGCGAACGGAGCCCGCTTCCCTTGATAATGATCCTGCCGTCATACTCCAACAGGGCATAATTTTTGGCTTTATAGGCGAACATGGATCGATAGCGGCCATCAAGCTCGACCTCGATTCCTTCCGGCATCTTTTGAGAAACGCGCCCCACCATCGCCCGCTCCGCCTCCTCGTTAGAGCACCCCTCTGGAGGCCTGAAGTAGATGCCGTCCGTATCAACCTCTATCGGCCGGGCACCTTCAGACAGAAGGAGGTCAATCATGTTCCTGATCGTGACCCGGCCAAGACGGGTCACTTCGGCAGCGGTCGCCGGATCGGAGAAGTTGTGCGGAGTGGCTCCCAAATAGCCATAGAACGAATTGATCAGCACCTTGAATACCTGCTGAAGCGCATCGTAATAGTGACGTTCTGAATCATCTGCGGAGTCCCGCGCCAACTGCTTGGCGGTCAGTCGGAAACGGCGCAGATCAGCCAGCATCGGGAGAAACAGCCCCAACGTCTCCCTGGCTGGAGCAAGTTTATATGTCAGCATCAATGACGGGTAGAGCGACGCCACGTCACAATGGACAATCGGGCCGACAACTCCCTGAACCGAAGACTCCGTATAGCCCCCTTCGAAAGGCGCGGGCGCGGACGTACGGGCCGGGATGGCATGGCCGCGATGCAGGTATTCGCGCAGAAAAAGAGAATTGATACGGGTGGCGTTGCCGCGAATGACGCAATTTTGAAAGGAATAGGGGAACATGCGGCTCTGCAGGAACCAGGGATAGCCGAGTAACCGGAACAGGGAAAGCGTTTCCCGGGCATCATCAAGGTTGTAGGAAAAGAGCTGCTCCGGATCATTCCGGAATGCTGCTGAAATATCGGCACCTTCCAGGTAGGTGCGATCATCGGCCGCGATACCGAAATGTCGTGCTACAGCCTTGAGTCCGTGACTTTCAAGGTTGCGGCCGGCAACATCATACAGCTGCACCAGAAAATAGGTATCGATAACGTGCCGGCCATAGAGGTCCCAGCGCGGGTATTCAAGATTTTTCTCCGCCAGGCTCCAGCGGGCATGCGGGTTGATATGCGGCGGCGATCCGTTGCGCCCCCAACTCAGGGTGATGCCGTGCATCTTCGCCCTCTTGCCGATGTAGTCGAGGTCAAAGCGAAATAGGTTGTGACCGGTGATGACGTCGGGATCGCAGCGATGGATCGCACTGTTCAGGGCCCGCAACAGCTCCGGCTCGGTCTGCTGGTCGCCCCGCAGCACGATCTCCTCACCATGGGAATCCTTGAGCGCAATCGAGATAATCCGGTCTTCCGGACGTTCCGGATTCGAAAAGCCATACCCCTCGGCACAGTCAGTTTCGATATCAAGCGCCAGACAACGCAGTTCTGAGAATTCGAGACCCTTGAAAAGCGTGGTTCCGCTAGCCAGCATATACTGGTGCGAAAGGTCGGGAAGGAAAAGATACGGAGCATCGGGGGCTGAATAACCTTTGCCGGTTTTTGCCGCCAGAAAATCGCGGGCGGTCAGACAGTCGCTCCAGGAATCAAACAACAGCTGGCAGCGAAAAAAATCCTCACCGGCCAATTGCCGTACAGCACACGGAACCCGGCACCCGGAAACAACCCCCGGATCACTGACCAGGATAAACGGCTGAAACGGTTCATCATGGAAATGCACACGACCGTCGGTTCTGAAAAAGAGCCTGATGAATCGCCCGACCGACTCCACAGCAATGATGCCGGATCGTTCGTCATGCCCGAAAAGCAGCGGGTTATGTCCGATTGTGCTGGTTGGCATGGTGGCTCTCACCGTTTGGATAAAAAAATAGGGCGGTTAGACACCGCCCCAGTATACTTCATTTCAGACTAAATGCCCGCTTTCTGTTTCAGCAGGGCGGCCTTGTCGGTCCGCTCCCAGGTGAATTCGGGTAACTCCCGGCCGAAGTGGCCGTACGCCGCAGTTTTGCGATAGATCGGGCGAAGCAGGTCAAGCTGTTCGATGATGGCGCGCGGGCGCATGTCGAATGTTTCGCGGACCAGAGCCGAGAGTCGATCTTCAGACAGCTTCCCGGTGCCAAAGGTATGGACCATGATCGAGACCGGCTCGGCTACGCCGATGGCGTAAGCCACCTGCACTTCGCAGCGGTCGCAGAGACCGGCGGCGACCAGATTCTTGGCGACATAGCGCCCCATGTAGGCTGCCGAACGGTCAACCTTGGAAGGGTCCTTGCCGGAGAATGCGCCGCCGCCGTGGCGACCCATGCCGCCATAGGTATCGACGATGATCTTGCGGCCGGTCAGCCCGCAGTCCCCCATCGGGCCGCCGACGACAAAGCGGCCGGTCGGGTTGATGAAGTAGCGTGTATCGGCATCCAGCAGATGGGCCGGAATAACCTTCTTGACCACTTCCGCAATCACCTCTTCCTCTATTCTCTTGTGGGTTACATCAGGAGTATGCTGGGTGGAGATAACGACCGTGTCGATACGCCTTGGCTTTCCGTCAACATATTCAACCGACACCTGGGACTTGGAATCGGGGCGGAGAAAGTCCAGCTGGCCGGACTTTCGCACTTCAGCCAGTCTGGCTACGAGCTGGTGGGCAAGCTGGATCGGCATCGGCATGAGTTCCGGCGTCTCATTACAGGCATACCCGAACATCAGCCCCTGATCGCCGGCACCCTGTTCCTTGTGCAGCCCCTCCCCTTCCGAAACACCCTGTGCGATATCGGGCGATTGCTTGTCGATGGAGACCAGCACGGCACAGGTTTCGTAATCAAAGCCCATGGCGGAATCGGTGTAGCCGATTTCCTTGATCGTCTCACGGACAATTGAAGGCATGTCGGCATACGCGGTCGTCGTGATCTCGCCGGCAATGACGGCCATACCGGTGGTAACAAGAGTTTCGCAGGCGACACGTGCCTTAGGATCCTGAGCCAGGATTGCGTCAAGGATAGCATCTGAAATCTGGTCGGCGACCTTGTCCGGATGCCCTTCGGATACGGATTCTGAGGTGAAGATGAATTTTTCTGCCATGACTGTTAACTCCTCTCAATTCTGGTGTATAATTTCATATCTAAGTGCTTTATAGACCCGTAAAAATATAGCCAACACACCGATTTGTCAAGCATAGAGGGGAAGCCGTTATTCCGTTTGACTTCACTGCTGCAAATTCGGCAGTATGTCATAAAACCTCTGTCGCTCCAAAGGCGGTCACCATGACCAAAACAATCCAATGTTTACTGGCTTTCCTCCTCTGCACGGCACTTCCCGCAGCGGCGGCGGGCAATCGTCCGGCCGACGTCTGGAATTATTACCACTTTGACGGCGGCGCCTTCACACCCGGGCCGGCAACTGACGGAAGCGCGTATGTGGCGGTCCGGGAAAAGGTGCGGCCGGTGGTCCTGACCGCTCTGACATCAGACATCGAGCAGACGGCTCTTCCGGATGGAGCGGGTGTTATTGCCGGTATCTGCTACCTTCAAAGTTCCGGAGGCAAGCTCGGGGGTGGCCGCGGATACAGACCATACCCCCACGTACCGCTCCTGATCTCGTCCGGCGGCAAACAGCTTGTTACGGTGCAGACCGATGACCATGGCTATTTCGTGGTGGTTCTGGCCGCCGGAACGTATTCGATCGGCAGCGGGCCGTTCACCGCCGAAATCACCGTCGAACGAGGCATAACTTCACTTGTCCCGCTCAGGGCAGGCAAAAGGATGGTGGATTGATGAACGTATTTTATGCTCGGCTCACACTCGTTACAGTCATTCTGTTTCAGTTATCAACAACCGTGTCTGCCGGGCCGCTGGATGACTATTACCTGCAGCAGTTTGGTGAGATAAAGAACACACAGCTCCAGAAAGCGATATTGTCGGTTTCGCCGGAAACGCAGGGATCCTCCCGTTGCGGCATGCCGCTCAAGCATGGACTGCGCCGCGACTGGAAACTGCTGGAACAGTCGACGCAGAAAACCTTGGCAAAACAGCTGGCGGCTCCTGTGCTGACAAGCCCGGCAACCTACACCTCTGTCGGCGGTCACTTTACCGTCCATTATGCAACCACCGGCACAGACGCCCCGCCTCAAACAGACGTCACCGGTATCACCGGGGTACCTGACTGGGTGGAAACGGTAGCGGCCACTTTTGAAGATGTCTATGCGAGGTACAGCTCTTTGGGCTACCTACCTGCTCCAACTACAGCCGGAGCGCCGTACGATATATATCTGCTCAATCTCGCTCCCCAAGGATTTTACGGAGTAACCAACAGCGATCAGGCGGCTTCGCCGGCAATCTATCCCAACGCGTTTACCAGCTGGATGGAGATTGATAACGACTTCGCCGACTCAATCTATCAACCGGCCATCTACACTCCGCTCCAGAGTCTGCAAATCACCGCTGCTCACGAATATCACCACGCCGTCCAGTACGGCTATAACTTTTACTTCGACATCTGGTATGCGGAAGCAACCTCCACCTGGATGGAAGATGAGTTGTATGACGGCGTTAACCAGCTATACACCTACATCCCCGCCTGGTTTTCACAGAGCAATCTGTCTCTGGATACTCCAGCAAGCCTCGCGACGGGGGGCGGGTACGGCAGGTGGATCTTCAACCGCTACCTGTCAGAGCAACATGGCACAGCCATGATTCGCAACGTTTGGGAAAGAGTGGCCAGCCTTGCAAGCCCTGGCAACAATGCTGATATCCCGATGGCGCCGGTATTGGAGAACGTGCTTTCCACTACCTATGGCAGTTCTCTTGGTAACGATTTTTTCGGTTTTGCCAAGCGCGTCTACAACCGCGAGTGGGCCAGCCACACTTCAGAGATCCCCAACATTCACCCCTACTCACCGCTGGCCAGCTATTCCACCTTCCCTGTTGACGCCTACACGCCTCCGATTCCATCGGTAACATTGCCGCACTATTCGTTTGCATACTACCGGTTTGTGCCCTCACCCGGGGCACCCAGCAACCTGCCCATCACGATCACCGGCACCAGCGGCATCAAGGCAACCGCTTTCAGAAAGAATGGATCCACAATCGATGAATTTCCCTTTACTCTAGTGAACGGTACCGCGACGATTACAGTTCCCGGCTTCAACACCTCCACCGAAGTTGTCCTGCTGATCACCAACCCCACCAGTAGCGATAATCACAGTGCCAACTTCAGCACCAACGGCACCGGCCTTCCGGTTACGGAACCTTCGGGTGAAACCGTGTACCCACCGCTACTCCCCGCCGCACCAACGAATACCAGCTCTGGCGGCAGCGGCTGCTTCATCGCCACGGCGGCATACGGCAGTTATCTGCATCCGC
>JBAVTM010000159.1:0-2198 GCA_049696195.1 Desulfuromonadaceae bacterium
TTGTCAACGCCGATGACCCGCGGGTCGCCTCGCTTTCCCAGAACGCATCCGCCCGCCGGATCAGTTTCGGCATCGATCGGGGCGAGGTGCGCGCCCGGGATATCGAGCCACTGGGGCTGGAAGGGCAGCAGTTCCTGCTCGTTACACCTCACGGCGAAGCCGCCGTTCACCTGAAGGCCTGCGGTCGCCATAATATCTATAACGCTCTCGCGGCAACCGCCGCACTTCTGGAAAAGGTTGACCTGCAGACCATCGTTGCCGGCCTGGAAGCCTTTACCCCGTACAGCGGGCGCTTCCGGATCGAGCAGTTGGGCGGCATTACCCTGATTGACGACAGCTACAACGCCAATCCCGCCTCAACAAAAGCCGCCCTGGAAACCTTGAATCAGATTGCCGCTCCGGGGCATCGCATCGCGGTGCTGGGTGATATGCTGGAGCTTGGAGAACATGAGGCCGAGGCGCATCGAAGCATCGGCGTCGTTGCCGGACGGAATGTTGACCTCCTTTACCTGACCGGAGAACGAATGGTGAAATATGCCGCCGAGGGAGCCATGCTGGCCGATATGCCGGCAGCTTCCGTCCTCTGCTGCAGCAGCCACCGGGAGATTGCCGAGCGGCTGCATGGATCCATGAAGGAGGGTGACGTGATCCTGATCAAGGGGTCACGCGGCATGACCATGGAAAAGGTGGCAACTGAACTGAAGGACCTGATGTAGCACGCCAAAGGGGAATAGGCCATGCTTTACCATATTTTTTATCCGCTCGCGACCAACATCAAACTGTTCAATATTTTCAGATACCTGACCTTCCGTACCATCTACGCAATGATCACCGCGCTGGTGGTCTGCTTTGTGCTCGGCCCCTGGTTCATCCGCAAGCTCGAATCTCTGCAGGCACGCCAGGTCATCCGTACCGACGGCCCGGAATCACACCTGCAGAAGCAGGGTACGCCCACCATGGGGGGCGTGATAATCCTGGCCGCAATCGTCATCCCGACCCTGCTCTGGGCCGATCTGACCAATCAGTACATTTGGATCACGCTTTTCATTACAATCGGCTACGGTGTGATCGGTTTTGTGGACGATTACAAAAAGGTTGTCGAGAAGAACACCAAAGGGCTCTCCGCCCGCCAGAAGATGTTCTGGCAGGTTCTGCTGGCCGGATCGGTCGCAGTTTTTCTGTTCATCAAGCCCGACTTCAGTGAACAGCTCTATTTTCCGTTGTTCAAGAACTTTCACCCGGACCTCTGGATCTGGTTCATCCCGTTTGCCACGCTGGTTATTGTCGGCGCCAGCAATGCCGTCAATCTGACCGACGGACTTGACGGACTTGCGATCGGACCGGTGGCGATCAATGCCGCCACCTACATGCTCTTCTCCTACATCGCCGGGCACGCGACACTGTCGGCCTACCTGCAGATTCCGCGCGTCGTCGGCGCAGGTGAACTGGCCGTGTTATGCGGCGCCATGGTTGGCGCCGGTCTTGGCTTCCTCTGGTACAACTCGTATCCGGCCGAGATCTTCATGGGAGACGTCGGGTCGCTCTCACTGGGGGGGACACTCGGAACGATCGCGGTGCTGACCAAGCAGGAAATCCTGCTGGTGATCGTCGGCGGCATCTTTGTCGTCGAGGCACTGTCGGTCATCTTTCAGGTCGGCTCCTACAAGTATCGCGGCAAGCGGATCTTCCGCATGGCGCCGATTCACCACCACTTCGAATTG
This sequence comes from Desulfuromonadaceae bacterium, assembly GCA_049696195.1. Taxonomy (GTDB): domain Bacteria; phylum Desulfobacterota; class Desulfuromonadia; order Geobacterales; family Pseudopelobacteraceae; genus JACRCG01. Next base: position 1,722 of record JBAVTM010000159.1, read on the forward strand.
AAGGGAGTGGCTGAGCCGAAGATCATCGTTCGCTTCTGGATCATCAGCATCATCCTGGCGCTGGTGGCAATTTCAACACTGAAGATGAGGTAAGGATTCTCATGGAATGTCGCAACAAAAACATCCTCGTCGTCGGGCTGGCCAAAACCGGCGTCGCCTGTGCCCGTTTCCTGGCCTCGAAGGGAGCGCGGGTAACCGTTACCGACATGCGGAGCGAATCGGTTCTTGCGGGGCAGCTGGCAGAGCTGGCGGGATACGATATCGTCCGGGAACTGGAACGGCATGACGAAGCGACGTTCCTGGCCAGCGACCTGATCGTGGTATCTCCGGGCGTACCGATGGATCTGCCGCAGCTGGTAGCGGCAAAGCTGGCCGGACGGGAAATCATCAGCGAGATCGAGCTGGCGGGGCGCTTCATCGATGTTCCGATCGCGGCGATCACCGGCACCAACGGCAAGACAACGACCACCACCATCC
>JBAVTM010000160.1:0-5743 GCA_049696195.1 Desulfuromonadaceae bacterium
TCCGACACGGTTGTCTTGCCTGCGTCGATGTGGGAGATGATGCCGATGTTGCGGATGCTGTCTAGATAACGGTGATCCATGAAGGTGCCTGCTTCTTTCCGGGAGATAGTGGTCTCGTTGCTGACGAAGGATCGGAGGTTCCGGGTGCGCTGAAATCAGGCTGCTGTTTTTCCGGCGTCCGATAGCCAAGTGTACCACGATTGCCGGGCATGACGAGGAGCGGCCCAAAAAAAGGCGCATGGCCCGGAAGCGTAGCGCCCAAACAGGTTTTTAGCCTCTCCGCTTTGCCGACCGGCGGAGCTGAGGTATACTGTCCGGGATACGCTCAGACTTACCGGGATCGGCTTGCAATACCGATGCAGGAGAGGAAATGACAAAAGAAGGTTTCGATCCGATTGCAGGCAGAAACCCCAGGGTTCTCATTCTGGGCACGTTTCCAAGCGAAGAATCGCTCAGGCAGAACCGGTATTACGCCCATCCGCGGAACCTGTTCTGGGACATGATTGCTGCGATCTGCGGAACGGGCAAACATGAAGAGTACGAGAAAAGGTGTGAAAGTGCGAGGAGAGCAGGTATAGCCATCTGGGATGTTCTCAAATCATGCGACAGGGAAGGGAGTTCAGACGTGCGGATCAGGCGGGGGCACTTCATACCCAATGATATCGAAGGATTTCTTTCTGCACATCCGGTAACCGCAATATTCTTTAACGGCACGAAGGCGGCGCAGCTGTTCAAACAGCATGTCGATCTGTCAATCCTGCCTGCCCAGCCCCGGCTCGTGACACTGCCGTCGACAAGTCCGGCACATGCAGCGCTTTCCCGGCAACAGAAGCTGGAGCGCTGGCTTGAAGTGAAGCCATGCCTGGCCGTCTCTAACCAGCATGCAGCACCGGTTCGCTAGGCGGTTCACAGCCCTGCGAGGAATCCGAGGATCGCTTTATTGAACCCTGCCGGCTGTTCCAGATTGATCATATGCCCGCCACCCTGCAGGATACACAGATCAGCATGTGGAAGCCCTTCCGCAATGATCCGCGAGTGCTCAACCGGCGCGGCCCGGTCCTGATCGGCCCCGATCACCAGCGCCGGATGGGTGATGCTTCCCAGCAGGGAGACGCAGTCCCTCCGGTCCCTCATGGCGATAAGCGCGGCTGCCGCACCAAGGGGATCGGTCGCAGTCATCCAGCCGAACACCTCGTCAACCAGTTCGGGGTTGCCGGCCACGGTTTCTGGAGCGAACAGGAGATTGCGAAAGGCCTCCGCCACCGGCATGATTCCCTGGATACGGCATGCTTCGGCAAGCTCTGTTCGCCTCGCCTTGCCCGCATCATCGTCGCCTCCCGCTCGCGTGGTGATGAAAATCGGAGCGGCAACCCGGTCCGGGTACCGCTCCAGGAGGTTCAGGAGCAGATACCCACCCATGGACATCCCCCCCACGACCGCCTTGTCGATCCCCAGGTGATCCAGCAGCGCCACGATATCGTCGGCATAGACCTCCATGGACGCAATCCCGGATGCAAGCCTGCTCTCCCCGAAGCCGCGCAGATCCGGCGTGATAACCCGGCAGCCGGCCTTGGAGAACGCCTCGGCCTGTGGACGCCACATCTTCCGGCAGAGAGGAAATCCGTGGACAAGCACCAGGGGAAGGCCGTTCCCCCTGTCGCCGTACGCGAGTGTGATTCCGTTGAGATCCGCTTTCATGGTGCCTCCAGTGGTATTGAGAACGACAGGTGGTTTCGTCTGATTTCATGCGTTGCAACTCTGATTGTGGCTGACATGACTCCGTTCTTGTTCCGGCACGTTTCCGTTGGAGCCTCTCAACAGGATTTACAACAATCCGGGCATTAATCAGCCCGGCTGGCGAATTTTACGGCTTTTCAATCCGCAGCTTGGGCAGCGTTTATCCGGCACCTGCCGCTGACAGGTTTCGCACCAGTAGGGGAGGGGCATTCCGCTGTTGCATGTCCGACACGCACTCTCCGAATCTTTCTCACTGCAGTTGCATTCCTTGTCGTCCATGGGCACCTTACCTTCACCGAATCACAGAGCGGCCTCAATTTTATAGCGTTTGCGGTCCATATGAGAAAATTATACACTCACCTCAACACGTTGCAAGTCCTCAAATCCGGCACCAACGGATCTCCTGTATACTGCCAGGTCTCCATATCCAGTTGCCACTGTGAATTTTGGCTGAAAACGCGTAAAATGAATTGTGTAAGGGAGAGTGATTGTACGAAAAGGGGGTGAATAGTATGGCACGGGAACATGCAAAGGTGTGCGCTGTGACCGACTCCCGGCTGCTCGATAAACTGACCGGCGAGGCGGAATTCAGTTGCACAAGATGCGGTGCCAAGGCCCACGACGCAGCCAGCGTCTGTGAACCGGAGCCGATTGAACCGGATCATTAACTATTAAATATAGTCGGCAATAGAAAAGGGGGCTGCAGATCATGCAGTCCCCTTTTAAGCAGTGATACGATAGCGTAATTGCGTTGTTGTGGAGGTTTAATTGAAACACATTCTCTGGCTCACAGTGGCAGCCTTGTTCTTGTCCGCCTGCTCTGCCGGGAAGGATTGGCGGGCGGCCAGTCGCGAGTCCGCAGGGATCGCGCCTGATCCGCAGGCTACGAGGGAAGCCGTGCTGCAGGTTTACAGCGCTACAACCTGGGGGTGGCGGGGATGGTTTGCCGTTCACACCTGGATTGCAGCCAAGCACACCGGTGAATTGTCCTATACGGTGTATGAGGTCATCGGCTGGAGACAAAACAGCGGCCTGCCGGTAATGCGGATAGAAAAAGACCTGCCCGATCGCTATTGGTTCGGAGAGAGGCCCAGGCTGTTGAAGGAACATCGAGGGGAGGGGGTGGACGGGCTGATTACGGCCGTGGACACCGCAGCACGGGCTTATCCGTGGCAGAATACCTACAAGGCGTTCCCGGGGCCGAACAGCAATACATTTACAGCCTGGGTGGCAAGGCAAATCCCGTCACTCAACCTGCAACTCCCGTTTTCGGCAATCGGAAGCGGCTACCGTGAATAGATGGGTGTTGATGGGCACCCCGCTCTTACCCTCCATTTATTTACATCTCTTGCAGCTCCATCAGTTCACAATCTCAACTGCCGTTACCGGCAGTAATTAAGTCGCCCATGAAATTATCCCGTTTTCGTGCTCCAGCAATTGCTTGCAATAGTCGGCAACATGGATATAGTTATTCATCTGTCCGGAAAGGTTTTTTTTAGCCCTGGCGGCGTCAATCTTCGATCTTGCATGTGCGGCGTACCGGCGTACGCTCCCGCGCAATTCCTCGATTTCCTTGCCGGAGCGAAAAATCCCCGACTATCCGAATCGGGAACCAGCAGTTTCTCATTCGGAGTTTCCTGATGGAAACGATGTGACGCCACTACATGTTCGGGAGGTCGTATGGATAATAACAGCAGCAGGAGGACTTTTCTCGGAGCATGTCTTGGCGGCCTCGGAGTAATCGCGGCTGCGGCGGTTTCCTGGCCGCTGTTCCGGTATCTGGCGCCCCGCTCGGGTAGTGAGGATGCCGGAAAGATTGTGATCCCCGATAAGGACGTACGTGAAGGCGAAGCAAAATTCTTCGAATATGCCGGCTCGGCGGCGGTTCTGGTCCGCAAGAAGGGTGGGGGTCTTGTCGCTCTTTCGGCGGTCTGTACGCACCTGGGATGCATCGTGCAATGGGAAAAGGACAAACAGGATTTCCTCTGTCCCTGCCATGCCGGACATTATTCCGCTGATGGCGATGTAACTGCCGGTCCTCCCCCTAGGCCGCTGAAAAAGCTGCCATTCACCGAAGCAGGCGGGAATATTACCGTCGGATAACATGGTATAGCATTTTTGAAGGAGCGGGCATGTCACTCATACATAAGGTTATTGACTGGATTGATGTTCGGGTCGGAGTGCGCGAGGTGGTGGAGAAGGAACTGACCGGCTATCTCCTGCCGCGCAACATAAACGTATGGTACTCGATGGGGAGTATTCTGCTGTTCGCCTTTACCCTGCAGGTGGTGACCGGCATGCTGCTGCTGATCCATTACGTGCCGGATGCGGACAAGGCGTTCAAAAGCGTTACTTTCATCATGAACGACGTTCCCTTCGGCTGGCTGATCCGCATGTGCCACGCCGTCGGTTCCAACCTGATGGTGGTGGCGCTGCTGTTCCATATGCTCTCGGTGTTGTTCATGGGGAGTTACAAAAAGCCGCGTGAGTTGAACTGGGTGACCGGTTTCACGCTGCTGGCGATGGTGCAGGGGATCTCCCTGACCGGCTATCTGCTCCCCTGGAGCCAGCTCTCTTTCTGGGCCACCACGGTGGCGACCAACAGCGCCAATGCCATACCGGTGGCAGGGCCGTATCTGGTCGAGTTCCTGCGCGGGGCTCCGCTGGTCGGCCCACCGACCCTGGGGCGCTTTTTTGCCCTGCACGTGGCGGTTATCCCGGCCGGTATTGCGGCCCTGATCGGCGCCCATCTGTTTTTCCTCAAGCGGACCGGAGTTTCCACTCCTCCCTTCGGGCAGAAGGAGACGGCCAACCAGTGGCAGGGTGACCGCTACAGGCATGAGAATCACCCCGGAGGGATTCCCTTCTTTCCTGATTTTGCCCTTGAAGACATGAGGTCGATTGCAATCTACATGGCCGTTTTACTGGCGGTGGTTTTTTTCGACCCGTACCTGTTTTTTACAAAGGATTCCTTCATCCCGGCCAATCCCTTTGCGACCCCGGCCCACATCAAGCCGGAGTGGTACTTTCTGGCCAACTACCAGACACTGAAGATATTCCCCAATGAGCTGATCGGCCTGTCACTGCAGGGCGCCGCCATGACCTTCCTGGCGCTGCTCCCTTTTATCGACCGCGGCAGTGAGCGCCACCCCCTGAAACGGCCGCTGTTCCTGGTCTGTGCCATCGGCGGGCTGCTGCTCTGGATCGGACTCAGCATCTGGGGGCATTTATCATGAACTATCGGGATACTGTCATGAACCTTCGCGCACCGTTTTATGCCACCCTGCTTCTTGCACTCATAACTGTTTTACCCCCGTCGGCCGCGCTTGCACTTGAAGCGGCTGAACCGGTCTGCATTCAGTGTCATTCAAACATGCCGGAAAAGTACAGCCAGCCGGTAAAGCTGTGGCGGGGGAGCATCCATGCCGAAAACGGCATCTTCTGCGATGGCTGCCACGGGGGGGACCCGAAGGACGCCGCCAATGCCATGAGCCCTGCGCGCGGTTTTCTGGGTGCGCCCAAAGAGCCCGACATCCCCGCTTTCTGCGGCCGGTGCCATGTCGGTGTGATGAAGGATTACCTGGCCAGCGCCCACGGCCGCATGCTTGGCAAAGGGGGGCCAACCTGTGTCACCTGTCACGGCAACCACCTGGTGGAGAAGGCTTCACTGGGGTTGATCAATGAAACGAGCTGCAGGCGCTGCCACAGCTTTGAACGGGCCAGGTTGGTCCGCGACGCCATGCAGGAAACCGAGACGATGGTCGTGGCCATTGATGGCCGCATCAGCGTTTTCAAAAAAATCGGTACCGATACCGAAAAGCTGGAAAAAGAGCTTTTTGCCGTGCGGAACCATTTCCATACCCTGTTCCACAACGTGAACGTCGAGCTGGTCAAAAAGGAGACATCCCGGATTCAGGACGATCTGAAGAAGATCCGGGCCGCGCTTGACACACTGGATACTGCCCACCGGAAGCGCAAGATCGCCGGGGCGGCTGCCGTGTCGTTC
>JBAVTM010000161.1:0-9740 GCA_049696195.1 Desulfuromonadaceae bacterium
GTCTTGATCTGCTCCTGGAAATCTTTCCGGATATCCCGGTTCTGGAGCGTATCGTCACGCTGGCTCCGGCTGCGACCGAGGGAACGGACCCCCGGGTGGTGCAGGTGATGGACGCCCTGATTGAAGAGTGGCGCGAACTTGTTTCCGCCGTAGAACTGCCGGTTGACCGGCGCACGACGGTGGAAGCGCTGGCCCGCCAGGCATACCGCATGCTCTGCTCGTCCTTCTCTGAACCGGGAGCCAAGGCAGAACCGGCCGATCCCTTTGACCCGGCGGAACAGCTCCGGAACAAACTCACCCGCGAGGGAAAACTCCTGGCACTGAACACCCTCTGCCACAGCGCACCGCTCCCGGAAAAACCGCGGGCCGAAACCGATACGGCCGTGATTCTGTATACCTCCGGAACGACCGGGCGCTCAAAGGGCGCCATGCTCAGCCACGCCAATATCGTTTCCAACATCAGGGGGGCGGCCGGGCATTTTGGGCTCGACAACAGCATTCACACCCTGTCGTTCCTGCCGATCAACCACGTCTTCGAACAGGTCTGCGGAGTCCTGCTGCCGCTCTCGCTGGGGGGAAAGGTTTCCTTCTGCGAATCATTAAAAAAGCTCGGGGAAAATCTGGCGGAAGTCAAGCCGACCTTCTTTCTCGCGGTCCCGGCCGTGTACCGGATGATCCTCGACCGGGTAACGAAGAAAATCAACTCCGGAAAACTCACGCAGCTGCTCTTTTCGGTACCGTTCACGCGGCCGATCGTGACCTCGAAAGTGCGGCACGCCTTCGGTTCCGGCACGATTTTCATCAGCGGCGGTGCGGCGCTTGATCCGGCGATTGCCAGCGGGATGACAGAGTTCGGTCTGTCGATTTATCAGGGATACGGAATTACCGAAACGGCTCCGATCATCAGCGCGGAGCAGCCGGGAGGCAGGCGGCTCGGAACGATCGGACGCCTGCTGGATCGTGTTGAAGTACGGATTGCCGAGCCGAACGATGAAGGGGTGGGGGAGATCGTTGTCCGTGGACCGAATGTCATGCAGGGGTATTACAAGAACCCGCAGGCCACGGCCGAGGTGCTTGTCGATGGCTGGTATCGCACCGGCGACCTCGGATTTCTCAGCGATGACGGTTTCTTGACAATCAGCGGCCGGGTCAAGAACCTGATCGTGACCCCCAACGGCAAGAACGTGTATCCTGAAGAGGTGGAAAATGAGCTTCTCAAAAGCCCGTTCATCGCAGAGGTAATGGTGTATGGCCACCGGGTCGGCACGGCATCCGAGGAGATTCACGCCATCATCTACCCGGAACAGGAAGCGCTCGACAATAAATGCCGGATTGACGGCAACTGCCCGATGAGCGAGGCCGATGTTGAAGCACTGCTGCGGGTTGAAGTCCAGAAAGCCTGCAACGGCCTGGCCGATTACAAGCGTGTCCGCAGGTTTACCATCCGCGAAGACGAATTCCCCAAGACAACGACCCGCAAGATCAAGCGTTTCGCCGTGGAGGCAAGCATTTCAACCGGACATTGACGGGTGACCCTCGTCCGCCGCTTTGCACCCCTGCCAACTCCCCCGCCGCGTCAACTCATTGACAATCGCGTACCACATCTGGTTGTTCTTCAGCCCCCATTGCGGGGCGACACAGATCGCCAGAGGAGCCGAACCGTACAGGCGCTGGATCGCAATCCGCGGCGGGAGCAGCTCCAGAAAGTCGGCCACGGTCGTTATGTACTGCTGCAGCGTCAACGGCACAAATTCGCCGCGACGGTACATCGCGGCCAGTTCCGTTCCCTCTACGGCATGCAGCTGATGCAGCTTGAGCGAGTCGATCGGCAGAGCGGCCATCAGGCCGGCGGTTTTCAGGAACCCGGCCGGGCTCTCCCCCGGAAAACCATGAATCAGATGGGCACAGATGTCAAAATTCCGTCCGGCGGCACGGCTGACCGTCCCAATGAAATCATCCAGGGTGTGGCCGCGGTTGATGCGATTCAAGATGGCGTCATCCATCGACTGCAATCCGAGTTCAAGACAGACGTATTTTGTCCGCGCGATCTCCGTCAGCAGATCGAGGGCTTCATCGCTCAGCGAGTCCGGGCGTGTTCCGACCGAAATACCGATCACATCCGGATGGCGGAGGGCACGGTGGTACAGGTCCGAGAGCAGTTCGACCGAACCGTAGGTGTTGGTGTATTTCTGGAAATAGATGATGAATTTCTCGGAGCCGAGCCTGATGCGGTGATAGGCCATGCCCGCGGCCATCTGTTCCTCCAGCGGCACGGCGGATTGGGTCCCCTTGGGGGAAAACGATACGTTATTGCAGTAAATGCAGCCGCCGCTCCCCTTGCTGCCGTCACGATTGGGGCAGGTAAAGCCGGCATCCACGTTGACCTTGCTGATCCGGAAGCCGAAGCGGCGGCGCAGATAACCTCCGTAGGAGTTGATGTGCAGTTGTGGGTGGAGTCGTTCGTCAGGGGCGATTGGCATACTCTTCGATCTTTTTCAACAGGGATGCGGCGGCAACGCGCGGGTCGGCTGCGGCCAGTATGGCCGATATAACAGCTATTCCCCCTACGTTGGCAGAGAGCGCTTCGGTGGCGGTGGCCGGTGAGATCCCCCCCAGGGCAATAACCGGTATCTGCAGCGCAGCAACAGCGGCCGCCAGCTTCCTGACCCCGCACGGTTCGCCGTAGGCCGCCTTGGATGGGGTATGGAACAGCGGCCCGAAGGTAACGAAATCGGCGCCTCCTGCCTGGGCACTCAAAGCCTCGTCAATCGCGTGGGCGGAGTAGCCGATGGTTTTCCCTTTCCCCAGCAGCTTGCGGACAGCGGCTACAGGGAGGCTGTTGACACCGATATGGACGCCATCGGCTTCCGCTGCCATCGCGATGTCCGGACGATCGTTGATGATAAGGCGGGCATCGAAATCAGAAGTGAGGCGCCTCAGTTCACGGGCCAACCGGTACAGCTCGGCGCTGGAAAGATCCTTTTCACGAAGCTGAACAGCCCTGACCCCCCCCTCAAGCGACCGGCGCACCACCTCCGCCAGAGGGCTGCCTCCGGTCTGATGGCGGTCGGTGATCAGATACAGTCTGAAATCTGATATCTGCATCAAGGTGCGGGAATCAACCGATCAAGCCGTCCAGGGGGCTGGAGGCGTTGGCGTAGAGCTTGCGGGGAATCCGGCCGGCCTTGAACGACAATCTGCCGGCGATCACCGCCAGCTTCATTGCTTCCGCCATGGCGATCGGGTCCTGGGCACAGGCGATCGCGGTGTTCATCAGGACTCCGGCACAGCCGAGCTCCATGGCGATGGCGGCATCGGAGGCCGAACCTACGCCTGCATCGACAATAACCGGCACGCTGACGTTTTCAAGAATGATACGGATATTGTACGGGTTGCGGATGCCGAGTCCGCTGCCGATCGGAGCTCCCAGCGGCATAACCGCGGCGCATCCGAGGTCCTCCAGTTTTTTGCAGACGATCACATCATCACTGCAGTAGGGGAGGACGGTAAAACCTTCTGCAACCAGAATTTTTGCGGCTTTGAGCAGTTCCTCGTTGTCCGGGAACAGGGTCTTCTCATCCCCCAGAACCTCCAGCTTGACGAAATCCGACATGCCGGCTTCACGGGCCAGACGGCAGGTACGCACCGCATCATCGGCCGTGTAGCAGCCGGCTGTGTTGGGAAGCAGGGTGTATTTCTTCAGGTCGATGTAATCGAGCAGTGACTCCTTGCTCCGGTCGAGATTGACCCGACGGACCGCCACGGTGATGATCTCGGCCCCGGATATTTCCAGTGCCCGGGCGGTCTGCTCGAAACTGGCATACTTTCCGGTGCCCACCATCAGGCGTGAAGTGAACTCCCTCCCGCCAATGATCAATTTGTCCGAACTCTGCGTCATACCGGTTATCCTCCGCCAACAAAATGGACTATTTCGATTTTATCGCCATCGACAAGAAGCTGTTTTTCATAGTCGCCCTTCGGGACAATGGCGGCATTCAGCTCGACCGCAACCCGCTCCCGGCTGATCCCGAGCTTCTGCAGCAGCGCGGCGATCGTTGATCCAACCGCCGTCTCTACAGGATCGCCGTTCAGTACAATCCTCATGTCCCCCCCTAACCCTGATAAGCAGGATAAGTGCGTTACCGAAGATATTTTCTGCCTGCCCCGATAAACGGAATAAGTACGATCACGAAATCATTTCTGCAAAAAAAACACAGAACTTATTTCTATCGTACTAAAAAAACGCAGAAAATTTCTTCTAACTTACTAAACAAAAAAAACCGCAGCAGCGGCTTGTTTGATATATCAATCGGTCGCGCTTCCCTACGCCGGCATTACCCGGATCAGGTACGAAGGGTCGCGGCATGCACCGCTCTCAGTCGAAACTCCCCCAGCTTTCTGCCAAAGTAGATTATTGCCGCAACTCTGTCAATTCAATTTTAGAGCGTTTGAACCGATGTTCTGCGCTTTTACGGCATATAATCGGGTCGCTGACGCACTATTGGGGTCATGCGCTGCCATCGCCCGAAATGACGGCATTTATTTCACCCGTTACCCTGCTATCTATTGAAGTTCCGGTATATTTCTGGCAAAGTATCCGCGCAACACGCAGCTTGTTCAACCAGATCCGGGTAACGGGGGACATCAAGAGTGTCAGACAAGCGGGCCATCAGACGCATCAGGAAGCGGATTCCGGTCCGTTTCGGCATCGATGAGGCCGTCAGGGTCGCCTTTAGCGAAGACGTCTCCATGACCGGCATGTTTATCAGGACCCCCCATATCATCCACCCCAACTCCAGGATTAAAATTGAGATTACCCTCCCGGATGGAAACAGGGTCGAACTGGAGGCCCGCGTCATGTGGGCAAAGAGGGTGCCGGCGAACCTGTTTCACCTTGTAAAGAAAAGCGGATTGGGGGTTCGTTTTCTTCATTTTAATTCCGGCGAAGCCGCCTTTGACGACTTCTTCGAGAACATTGCTACGCCACTTTAACCGGGTGCAGGAGATATTAAAGCCATGTGCAGAAAGATATTCATAGGGGCTACCGGGCAGCACTGCGGAAAGACGACCATCAGCCTGTCGTTGATGCATCTGGCGCAAAAAAAGTATGGACGGGTCGGCTTCATGAAGCCGATCGGTCCCAAATGGATCGAGTTTAACGGTAAAATAGTCGACAAGGATGCCGCCATGTTCGCTAGCGTTTTCGGCGTCGAGGAGGATGTTGAGCTCATGTCCCCGGTGACGCTTGAACCGGGAACAACGCGCCGGTTTCTTGACGGCGGGATCGACCCGGAGACGCCGCGCAGGGCGATCCTCGCTGCCTGCAGCGAACTGGAAAAGAAGTATGATTTCCTGATTATCGAGGGGGCCGGTCATGGCGGAGTCGGTTCGGTGGTCGGCATGAATAATGCCCGGATAGCCGCCGATCTGAACGCGCCGGTACTGCTGGTAACGGGAGGCGGAATCGGCAATGTCATCGATGCCGTCCAACTTAATCTGGCGCTGTATCAACGGGAAAAGGCCGATGTGCGCATCATCATGGCCAACAAGCTGGTTCCTGAAAAGAGGGCGAATACTTTAGGCTATCTTGTGAAGGCTTTTGCCGGCAGCGGCATCATGGTGACAAGCGCCTTCGATTATCTTCCCACCCTTGCAGACCCGACTCTTCACCATGTTTCCGAACTGCTTGACCTGCCGCTTATGGGCGATAAAGCTGAACAGAGCCGCCTCTGCCATACCATTCAACTCGGTGCTGCCTCTTCGCAGATCGTTATCGACCACCTGGAAGCATCGACGCTGCTGATCGTGACCAGTTCGCGCGACGAGCTGCTCGTAACCGCGTCGGCGCTGCACCACATCCCGGAGTACAAGGCGCGCCTGGCCGGGCTGATCATTGCCGGCCACGTACCGGTTTCCAGCATAACCCAGCGGATTCTGGACGACAGCAACATACCGTATATCCGTATCAAGGAGACATCCTCTGAAATATTTTACCGGTTGCGGGAACATGTTTCAAAAATCGGTCCTGAAGACCTGGAAAAGATCGCTCTGATCAACTCGATTGCGGAGCGTTATATCGACTTTGATGCAATCGATGCGATGATCTGACCGGCACGTCCTCCAGCCAACTACGCACGATCTCTCCGTACGAGCAGATGACTTATTCTGTCATATCGCTCTGCTATACTCCGCTCATACAAGTAATGGGGGAGGTGCATATGGAAGCGATAATGATTGCGGGTGTGGCAGTTGTGGCGGTCAGCGGCTGGTATTCGGCGCTTGATCTGCTGTCAGATACGGATATCCGGATCAGGAGGCGAAGCGGGGTTGACGTGAAGAGCGGGGGAGTTTCCCGCTCCGGACGCATCCCTGCGGAGCGACGGGTCAAGCAGATGGCGTGGGTGAACATTTGAAAGGGCTTTCAGCAGGCTGCTCTTGACATGGGGAATATCGGCCTGCAACTCCTTGAGTAGCCGCTTCATCCGCTTGCGCTGCATGTCGGCTGTGCCGCAGACCGGGCAGCAGCAGCAGACTACCGGCAGCTCGGCCTCGCGGGAAAACGTGATGATATCTTCTTCTGCAAGATAGACCAGGGGCCTGATCACGGTAATAATGCCGTTGTCGGCCAGCATGGTGGCGGACATCGACTTGAGTGAACCGACAAAAAACTGGTTCAGCAGCAGGGTCTCGATAAAATCATCCTGATGATGGCCGAGCGCAAGTTTGTTGCACCCCAGCGCCTGGGCGGCGCCATAGAGCGCTCCCCGCTTCAGGCGCGAGCAAATGGAGCAGTAGGATGAACCGGGACGGCGCTTTTCCTTGATAATGTCATAATGTTCACTCGGCACCATCCGATAATCGAAACCGTGCGCCCGGAAGAAACCTTCGATAACATCGGTGCGGTAGCCGGGGTAGCCGGAATCGATATTGACCGCAACCAGTTCAAACGACACCGGAGCTCTCCGGCGCAAATCCTCCAGCAGCAGGAGCAGCGTGTAGGAATCCTTCCCCCCTGAAACCGCCACCGCGACCCGATCACCTTCCTCGATCAGGCCGAAATCGGCGATGGCTTTGCCGACACCGTGCCGCAGCTTCCTGAACAGCCGGTTATCCTTGAATTCAGCCGCCGGTTTTTTGTTTTCGGAACGGTTCACTTTTCAGACCCGCCCGAGAAAATCCCGCACCAGCGGGGTAAAGGTCTCATGTTCCAGCAGAAAGGCGTCGTGGCCGTATGCCGACGTGATCAGATGATATTCAACGCTCTTTCCGAGTTCCGCGAGGCAGGTGACCATCTCTTCCGTCTGATAGGGGGGATAGAGCCAGTCCGAGCTGAACGCATAGAATTGAATCGGCGCCCGTACCTGGCTGAAGGCCTCCGCCATCGACTCGTACCCCCAGGCGACATCGTAGAGATCAAGCGACTTGGCCAGATAGAGGAAGGAGTTGGCATCGAAGCGGTCGACGAAACTGTAGCCGTTGTAATTCAGGTAGCGCTCGACCTCGAACTGGCCGAAAAAATCGAACTGTCCGTCCCGGGCTGAAAAACGGCGGCCGAACTTGGCGTTCATCGATTCGTCGGAAAGAAAGGTGATATGCCCGATACCACGGGCCAGAGCCAGTCCGTCCTTGGGATTGTGCTTGTATTCACCCTTGCGCCAGGTGGGATCGTTGAAAATTGCCCAGCGGGCAACGGCGTTGAGCGAAATCGCCTGTGGTGAGGGGCGCGGGGTCGTGGCCAGAACAATCGCCGAGGCGATGCTGTCAGGATACTGTGTCGCCCACTCCAGGGCCTGCATCCCCCCCATGCTCCCCCCCATGACCGTCAGCAGCCGCTCGATTCCAAGGGCATCGATCAGCAGTTTCTGGGCGCGGACCATGTCGCGGATGGTGACCACCGGAAAGGAGAGGTTATAACGTTTGCCGGTTTTGGGATTGATCGAGGTGGGGCCGGTAGAGCCGAAGCAGGAGCCGATGACATTTGAACAGATCACAAAATAGCGGTCGGTATCAAGCAGGCGTCCGGGACCGACGATGGCATCCCACCACCCCGGCTTGGTTTCCGACTCGTTCCTTTTTCCGGCCAGATGCGCATCACCGGTCCAGGCATGTTCGACCAGGATGGCGTTGGTTTTCGATTCATTAAGCGAACCGTAGGTTTCATACGCCAGCGTGATCGGAGCAAGTATCCGCCCGCTGTCCAGACGGATGCCGGATTCAAAGGTTTTTGATTGTTCCGTGATGTACCCTTCTGGCATAAAAAAACCCTTCGCATCAATATGAGAAGGGGCTGGTAATAGTGCGCAGCACACCTCTCATCTTTGCCTTTCGGCAGGATTTAGCACCTGGCGTCATGGTGACCGGTTGCTGTGGCTTCGCAGGGCCTTTTCCCTCCACCACTCTCGATAAGCAGGTTTGTTGCCTGACGATACGAAATAACACCGTATTTTGTCAATAAAATTGAGTACACGGGCGTTGCCGCGTATACCAGCCGATATTCAAATAGAGTAGAAAACGACCCTGTTTTCTGATATACATGCCACTCATACCAATTACGCACACACGGAGTGTTGCCATGAAACGATTCATCGTCGGTTTACTTCTCATCGCCGGAACAATGTCCGGCTGCGCCCAGAACCATTTCAATATCCCGGCCGAAAGCTTTGCCGAAAAGGTAAAAGTGCTCGGTGTCGCACCTATTTTCGTGGATGCTGATTCCGACATCATCTATCCCGAAAAAGAGCTTCTGATTCCACTCATAGCGAATCTTAACCGCACATACGAACCGCTGCTCGTCCGCAAACTCCAGGGTACCGGCAACTTCTATGCGGTCACCCTGCTCGCTGACGAGCCGCAGCAGCTTTTCAGTTCACTGATGGCCCGCCGCGAAAAACGGGATGACGCGTCTATTCAGTACAACAAGTATTTATGGAAAAATGATGCAATAGGCGCCTACATAAAGAAAAACCGCCTGGATGCCGTCATGGTGGTTGTCGTGAGCGGACTGACCAAAACCAGTAAACTCTACTCCAGCAATCTGCTGACGTCACTTGAAACCAACTTCAACTTTTTGACGATGACGGCCCAGATAATCGGCCCCGACGGGAC
Organism: Desulfuromonadaceae bacterium; assembly: GCA_049696195.1. Classification (GTDB taxonomy): domain Bacteria; phylum Desulfobacterota; class Desulfuromonadia; order Geobacterales; family Pseudopelobacteraceae; genus JACRCG01. The sequence goes on from JBAVTM010000161.1 coordinate 9,106, forward strand.
CGTTCTGTGGGAATACCCGAATTTCCGCGGACGGCTGTTGACCTACCAGCCCCTGGCTAACCTTCAGTACCCTGATTTCAGCGAATCCGAAGCCAACATGTCCAAGGAAACGGTGGTGCGCTTCAAGTCTCTCGACGGAATTCGCCGGACCCTTGAGGGCAAAAAGAGTGACTGGCTGCTCCAGGAAACAGCGGAACCGGAAGTTTACGGCAATTTGTTTGACGAGATGGTCTCAATGATCAAACATTCGGTGGACAAAGAGGCGAAAGGGGCGGGTGCTGCCGATGGCAAAACGCTCTCCCCTCCGGCCGAACCACAGAAACCGGGCGCTTCGCCTCAGAAGGGTGTCCCTGCCGTCTCCAAGCCTGTTCCGACACCGGCTCCGGCGGCTGAAAAGCCGGCACAGCTGCCGGCATCAAAAGGCGCCGGCGAAGCGCCGGACGAAATAGTTCCGGCTACCGGTAGTACCCTCTAGCCTTTTGTTTTGACATGGCAACCGGATTTTGCGACAATCTCCCGTTTGTGAAATTCCGGTGCGCTGAGAGCCAGGTAAATACCGCAGCCGGTTCAGCCGTTTGCTTCGCCCTGAAAAACAGGACAAGTTCCACCATAGTAAAAGGACGTATGCTACTATC
>JBAVTM010000162.1:0-3064 GCA_049696195.1 Desulfuromonadaceae bacterium
CTTCTCCAGGGGCGAGAAGGTCAGCTGGAAATGCATGAACTGCGGTTTCATCCAGGAAGGGGAGGAAGCGCTCAAGATCTGCCCGGTCTGCAAGCATCCCCGGGCGTATTTCGAGGCGATCTGAATGGCGTAACCACAATTGAAAAAACAGGCCGGGGGGAAAATCCACCCGGCCTGTTTTTTTTGCCCGGACTGAAACCGGATCGATCCAGTACTGACGATTCGACGCCGTTTATCCGAACCGGTAGATCTGTGCGCCGTTTTCGTAGAGCTCGATAGGGCCATCCTGGGAAACCTTGATAACTTTGCCGAAATGCGACGCAGCGCAGGCAGCCGTGGTTCTCCCGCCGCCGGCCACCATTTCCCGGGCATGGGACGTATCGATGATGAAACCGGTATCAACCAGCTTCCCCTTCGCGTTGAACACGGTGATGCCGTCCGATGACAGAATCCTGAGGAGTGTTCCCGACTGTTTCAGTTCGCCGACGCTTCTCCCTTTCACCCGATCTATCAGCAGCCGCCCGATGGGATCGGCTCCGCCGACGGCCCCTTTTTTCAGTCCGGCAAGTTTCCGTCCGCTGCCTCCGTACACCATGACAACCGTGCCATAGCGCATCTTCGAGAGCGCATAGAGCGTCCAGATGAGATCTTCCGCCGCCTCAGGCTCAATACTGCTTGAGAGGAACGCCCGGAAAATGTCCGGATCGAAGATGCTCCACACCCCTTTTCTCCGGACCATGATCCGGGCCGGACTGGTGAGCACCTCGATATCCGAGGCCTCGTTCACCGTGACGGCGAACGCGCCCGTCCCGCTTCTCCTGATGATCGAAAACAGCTCCCGCTGGGTCTGCCGCTCCACCTCGTTCAGGAGGGAGGTGCCGGACAGCGTGACGATGCCGTTTACCTGCATCTGGATACCGGCCAGAAAGAACAGGTTCGTGCCGTCGATGAACCGATAGGTCAAGGGATTGTCAAAAAAGCCGGGGGTGATACTCTGTGAACTTTTAAGGGGGACCAGGGTGTGCTTGCGCTGTTTCATCACGGAACGGAGTTCCGCCGGTGTCGTGCGGTGGATGATCACGCCGGTGGTGGCCGGTTTTCCTTCGTACTTCTGGTAGGAAAGGCTTTTGAGCAGCTGGATCAGCTGCTGGATCGGCCAGAACCCCTTGCGATGATCCCCGCGCAGGGAGCGGGCCACCGTGATGTCCATGATGGAGGAAAGCAGCGCCGTCCTGAACTGCGCCGCATACCCCTCCTGCCTGAAACCGCTATACAGCATGGAAAATGCGGTCAGCAGCTCGCCGCAGAACGACTCTTCCAGGCGGGTGAACGGAATATTTTTTCGCGTGGCACTGAACAGAAACTCCCGCCCGTCCGTCACGACCGGGAGAGAAATAATGTGCCCCTCACGCTGCGGACGTTCCGGAACCGGCGTCAGGACGACCTCGGCGCCGCCAAGAAAGGAGCTGATGTTGCCGCTCATCGCCTCAAAGATTGTCATCGGCATCGGTTCGGGACCTCCTCGGAATCCATCCGGGTTTTTCTCAGCGATAACGGTGTGGAGAGAACAGCGGCGGTTTTAGGCCGGTCTGGCTGGACTGCCGGCACACATCATTTCCTAAACGTCTGATTCATCCAGTCGCAATAGCCGATGCCCTTCAAAAACGGTAAGTATCTCAATACGATCACCATTCAATCGGTAGACAATGCGATATCCTCGGTAAATAAGCTCTCGAATATCAGGATTACCTATTTCCGGCACACTCCTTCCGCTTCTCGGGTTGTCAGTCAATATTGCTTCAGCGTGGTCAATAAGGGCATCAAGAAACCGGACAGCGCGCTCCAGACTATCCCGTGCAATGAACTCCTCTATATCAACCAGATTTTTACCAGCTTCCCGTGACCAGCTTACATTCATGGATTACCCGCGCTTCTTCGGGCTTGCAGAGCTTTTCGTAGTTCGTCGGTCGTTTGGGTACGCCCGTTTTCAACGTCCGCAAGCCCCTTCTCAACAGAATCAAGAAAAGATTTCCGGTACACCAATTCATCGTAATCCGAAGCGGACAACAGTACTCCAGCCGGTTTGCTGTTTTGGGTAATGATAAGTGGATGCCCGGATGTCTGAAGTATTTTGAACCACTTGGAAATATTGGTCTTAAATTCAGCAATTGGGACAATGTCATTACTGATTGAAATTGCTCTCATTGTTTTTACCTCCTTACATAGATCTCTTTTATAGTCAAAATATAGACCCATAAAGCGATCAATGCAAGATCTCGGTTTTATGATTTTCGCGATAACGGTTTGCAGGATGACCAGCTTGTCTGGTCAAGCCTGATGTTGGGCATCTTGTTAGCTTAGTCCCATTCTCGTCGCCGATCTAACGTGACATAGAAGGTTATTTCAATTCCGATGTCGAGAGCTTCACGCATGAGAAGCTCTGAGGGCCCCATGCAGAATCCTATTGTACTTTCGTCAAGCTCTAGGTGATATTGCAGACCGAGCACGAAGGTTGTTATGTCGGGATGTTGAGCTAGCGCTCTAAGCGCGTCACGGTTGGCAGAAAGATAGTCGATTACGATTTCTTCCTGCTGGAAAATAGTCAGTTTTTGGCCATCCCCAAGAACCTTATAAACTCCACTCGACTTTGGGTGATCATGGCCATTCTCACCTTTGTGCCAAACGCCATCGAACTTAATCGGAGCAGTTTTTAAATACATATCCGGATTAAACAACTCCCCATGGGCGAACACTCGAAACTCATTCATAGGACACTCTCAATTCTTTCTGCCCACAGGGCCGGGGCGTGAATTGACGGCGTTTTTTTGCCGCGTCATGGTCTACGCTCCTGGTTGAGCGCTATCCTCGCGGTCCGGATAAAGTGTAAGCCGTAGTGATGCTCCTGAAGCAGCGATGCGACAAAGCAGTTCACTTGACAAGCCTTGTTCAAATGCCCACGGCACAGAACCGCAATCATATCCCATGTTGAACTCTCGTTGAGAGCACCTATTCCAAATGGCTCGCAAGGGTTCTTCAAGAGCTTCAATGGCGGTAATCATTGTTG
>JBAVTM010000163.1:0-9150 GCA_049696195.1 Desulfuromonadaceae bacterium
CGAACGTCTATTTCAACGTCAACCGCCATATCAATCCGACCAATATCTGCGTCAACCGCTGTGCATTTTGTGCCTTCTCGCGAACCGCCGGCGAAAACGGCGCCTACACCCTGGCCCTCGACGAAATTTGCCGACGGGCCGAGGAGGCGGAGAAAGAGGGAGCGACCGAAGTACATATCGTCGGCGGCCTGCACCCCGACCTCGCTTTCGAGTTCTATGAAGAAGCCCTGCGGGGCATCCGCCTTACCGCACCGGGAGTGCATATCAAAGCCTTCACCGCCGTGGAGATCGAATACTTCTCCCGTATCTCCGGCCTGACGGTCGGGAAGGTGCTCCAGCGCCTCATGGGTGCCGGCCTCGGCTCCATGCCGGGTGGCGGCGCCGAAATCCTGGTGGAGGAGGTACGCCGGAAAATCTGCCCCGAGAAAATTTCGGGGGGACGCTGGCTGGAGATCATCCGCCTGGCGCACCTGGCCGGCCTGAAGAGCAATGCCACCATGCTCTATGGCCACGTCGAGACCGCTGCCGACCGGGTAGCGCACATGGAGATGCTGCGGGTGCTGCAGGACGAGACCGGCGGTTTCCAGGCGTTTATTCCGCTGGCGTTTCAGACCGAGAATTCCGATCTGAAACTGGACATCAAAGGAACATCCGGCCTCGATGACTTGAAGACGTTGGCGATCGCGCGGATTTTCCTCGACAATTTCGACCATATCAAAGCGTACTGGATCATGCTGGGAGAGAAGATCGCCCAGGTCTCGCTCGCCTTCGGGGTCAACGATCTGGACGGCACCGTCGTCGAGGAGAAAATCGGTCATGACGCCGGAGCCCGAAGTCCGCAATCACAGACAAAAGAGGGCATCATCCGCCTGATCAGAAAAGCCGGTAAAATACCGGTGGAGCGGGACACCCTGTATCACCCGATTCGCAGCTATTGATGCTCCCTGAAACACCCACGTGCAATTCTGACGCGCTGGATATTCTTCTCAAACCGGTTGACAAATGCCGCTTTCAGAGTGCCGCACGCCGCCTGGACACCCTGTTCAAAGTGTACGTCGGTACATGCCCCGTTCCAATCCCCTCCCACGGGGTGATCATCACACCGGAGATCCGCACCCAATGCGAGCGTTACCTCCCGATTACCGAGGTAGCAGCTGTATTCAACCGCCTCTACTCCGCCGCACTGAACTATCCCCCGATTTATTCCAGCACACCGTTTCACAACTCCATGAGTTGGGCCGATACCTTTGCAGCCTTGCCGCCCCGGTTCCAGTTCAGCGCCAATCCTGCACTTCTGCTGGAGAAGCTGCTGGCAGACGGGGATCTGTTAACGAAATTTTTATTCGCCTCATTCCTGCCGGATCGTTTCTATGGGTGCATCGGTCGGTATCCTGAACAGCGGAAGTTTGTCGGTGAGTGGCTGAAAAACCGGAAAGGCAGGCCGCTGAACTGCCTTGACGCCGCCTGCGGCACCGGTGAGGATACCTACGGCCTCGCTCTGCTTCTGTCCGAGGCAGGCGTTTCGCCTGATGATTTCCGGATTGACGGCTGGACGCTGGAGCCGCTGGAGGTCTGGAGTGCCGCGAATCGTAGTTTTCCGCATGACCGCAGTCGGGAAGAGCTGCTCAGAGGAGCAACCTCCTGTCTCTTTCAGCAGGGATACGACCGTTGTATCAACTTCAGCTGTCAGGACATTGTGCCCCGATGCTATCCGGAACGATACGATGATCAGGTGTGTTTCGATTTGATTCTCTGCAATGGCCTGTTGGGCGGCCCGATCATCAATGAAAAAGCTCAATTGGACCTGGTGACGGATAATTTGGTATCGCTGCTGGCTCCGGGGGGAATTCTGCTGGCTGACGACAATTTTCACGGAGGGTGGAAACAGAAATGCCCGCAGACGGAGCTGCGGGCATTATTTGAATCTTATGGGTTGCAATATGTTGATACCGGTAAAGGTATCGGCGGTCTAAAACCTTATTAGCAGCCCACCCCAGGTCAAACCGCCGCCAAACCCCATGGCCAGGACCAGATGCCCGGGCTTGATCGTGCCGTTGCGCAGGTTCTCGTCCATCACCAATGCGACCGATGCGGCCGAGGTGTTGCCGCAGCGATCGAGGTTGAGCAGGAAGCGTTCCTTGGGGAAACCGCTCTTTTTGGAGATGAAGTCGATCATGCGAATGTTGGCCTGATGGGGAATGATGTAGTCCAGGTCGGCCGGGGTGATGCCGGCTTTGGCGCAGAGGGTGTTGATGATGTCGGGAATAACTTCGGTGGCAAAAACGTAGACCTGCTTGCCGGCCATCTGGAAAAAGACCTCTCGGGCATCGATTGTCTCGGGAGTGACCGGCTTGCGGGAACCGGAAGAGGGAACCTGGATCAGCTGCCACCCCTTGCCGTCACTGCGCATATAGGTGTGCTGAACCCCCTTCGTTGCATCACCGCCGCTGCTCAGAATGGCGGCACCGGCGCCGTCGCCAAAGAGCGGACAGCTGTTCTTGTCGTTGAAGTCGAGAATTTTGGAGTAGGTGTCGGCGCCGATGGCCATGACGGTCTTGTATTTGCCGCTCTTGATGAAGTTGTCGGCAATCTCCAGTGCATAGACAAAGCTTGAGCAGACCGCGTTGACATCGAAAGCGAATGCGTTCTTTGCGGCGATGTTTTCCTGCACGATGCAGGCTGTGGAGGGGAGACTCATGTCGGGTGTCGACGTACCCACCACGATGCAGTCCAGCTCGGAAGCTTCGATTCCGGCCGCTTCCAGCGCCTTTACTGCGGCAACCGTGGCCAGGTCGGAGGTGGCCTGGTCGGCATGGACAAAACGCCGCTCGCGGATGCCGGTGCGGCTGTAAATCCACTCGTCCGCATTTTCAACAAGATAATCGAAATGACTGTTGGGTATCACCCGGTCCGGCAGACATGAGCCGCTTCCGATGATTTTTGAAATGATCATTGTTTCCCCGATTCCGCTCACCATGCGGGAGCGAATTTCATTTTGAATAAACATCCTTGTATGTATCGCACAAAATAACGCCGTTTGTCAAGATCACCGCTCAACGCCGCTTCCGTGCGGAACGAACCAACAGCCGGCTACTTTTTCTCTCTGAATCTGAGGACATCAACGACAGAAAATGTCCACACGACAAAAAACGCGGCAAGAACCGCTTTGCCGAAACCGGTGGCTCCTTCGAGTCCATTCATCACCTCGGATGGCGTTATGCCGATCGTCCCGCCGGCAATCCGGGATGCGATCAGCGGTGAAAGTCCCCTCAGCAGGACAAACAGCGCCAGCAACAGCACCAGGTTGACGAGTACAATCAGGATCCCCCCGACCACCTTACGGCCGAGATAGAGCTGCCCGAGTCCCGGCAGAACCAGTGCCGAAAGGAGCAGAGCTGTCAGTTTTTTATTCATATTCAATTCTCCCGTTCCTGCAGGTCAATAATTTCAACGAATAGATATGCAGCCGATGATTCCGGGCACAGCGGTCAAAGCCGTTTCTGTTTTGACTTTGCAGGGGCATTAAGGCATAGTGATATCGATTTTACCCTGTTCTTCGGGAGTGCACCGATGATCCTGCTTGGAAACATACTGCTGGCGCTGGCCAAACTTGTTGAGCTGGCCAGCGGACTTCTCACGATTTACAAATACATTCTGCTGGCCAGCGTTGTTGTATCATGGGTTAACGCCGATCCCTACAACCCGCTCGTTAATTTCATCTATCGCATCACCGAGCCGATACTGCGCCGCATCCGTCGGCATATGCCCGACACCGGCATGCTGGATCTGTCACCACTGGTCGCCTTTGCCGCAATCTATGTCCTGCAGATTATAGTTTTCGATACCGCCTACCAGTATCTGATAAGCAGCAGCATGACGCTCAAAATGGGGCGTTGACCTGCAGCATGTCACATCAGGGATAGTGGCGGCGGTGTTTTTTCTGCAGCGAAATTAATCCAAAAAAAAACCCCGGAGAGTATCCGGGGTTTTCGGGTTTGAATCGAAGTAGACCTTAAATTCTTGTTACGTTCGCGGCCTGAAGCCCTTTCGGACCCTTTGTTACTTCAAAAGTTACTCTATCGCCTTCTGCAAGGGATTTGAAACCTTCGCCAGCGATTGCGGAGAAATGGCAGAATACATCTTCGCCACCTTCCTGCTCAAGAAATCCAAAACCCTTGCTTTCGTTAAACCATTTAACTGTTCCGTTTACCATGTGCTTACTTCTCCTGATTCTTCTTAATGATTTTATCCGGATATATCCGAACTTTTTTTACCTTATCAGTATCGTGCAAACGGTGTCAAGCAAATTAAATCATGACAAGATATTTAATTCTAAAATACTTACCCGTCACCACCAAGTTATATTTATAGACATCCGCAGCGGATAATTTTCCGGGCCTGTGCCGGCTGATCGCCATCCCCGTCAATCCAGTTGATGACCACGCCATGCCGCTCCATCCGCCGGAACCAGTTCCCCTGTCGTTTTGCAAAATTATGGATCGCACTGTTCAGCCGCTGAAACATATCGTTTTTATTCATGTCGCCCCGGAGAAATGCCCCGACATACCGGTACTCAAGACCGTAATAGTCCAGTCTCTCCCACGCTATTCCGCCGGCGTGAAGGCGTTCGACTTCCTCGATCATGCCGTTATCAAGACGCTCCCTCAGACGATCGGTGATACGCCGGCGCAACGCTTCACGTTCCCAGCAAATGCCGATAACTGATGAATGCAGCCGCGGGAGGGGCTCACAGGCTGAACCGTTTTCAACCTCGCCACGGGCTATTTCAATCGCCCGGACCGTTCGCTCACGATCCAGCAGGTCGGTACAATTATGCTGATCAGGCTTGAGACGCCATAGCTCCTCTGCCAGTTCTTCAGTCGTACGCGTCGCCAGCTCGGCCCGCAGAGAGTCGTTATGCGGCACCTCAACCATGCGGTAGCCGCGCAGGGCGGCATCGAGATACATTCCGCTCCCGCCGCAGAGAATCGGAACAGCCCCCCTCGCGGCGATCTCTGCAAAAGCCTTCGTAAACCTGCGCTGAAACTCGAAAACGCTGAATTCTTCCCCGGCATCGAGAATATCGATCAGATGATGCGGCACCCGTCCATATTCATGGAGATCCTTGCCGCTGCCGATGTCCATCCCCCGGAAAACCTGGCGCGAGTCGGCAGAGATGATCTCTCCGCCATATTCCTCCGCCAGAGTAACGGCCAGGCGGGTCTTGCCGGAGGCGGTCGGACCGAGAATAACAAGCAAATCAAAAGCAGTCCCTGGCTCAGGCATCGCGCAATCCTTTCTGTACAGCCTCTGCCGTTGTCCGGTTCATGCCCGGGACAGTCAGAATTTCTTCCACGGTGGCCTCCTTCAGACGCTGCATGCTGCCGAAATGCTTCAGCAACGCAATCCGGCGTTTTGAGCCGATCCCGGGGACTGTTTCTATCATCGAGGCAAGCCCCTCTTTTCCGCGCAATTTCCGATGGTAGCCGATGGCGAAGCGGTGCGCCTCATCACGGATAGCCGCAAGCAGAAGCAGCGGCTTTGAGTTCTGACGCAGCACCACCGGATTCTTCCTGCCGGGGAGAAAGACCCGCTCATCGCTTTTCCGGAGAGCGAGCGCCGAAGCATCATGCAGAACCCTGCTCTTGGCCAGCGACACCAGATCAAAGCTGCCTGTCAAGCCCAGCTCGGCGACTATCTCCTGCACGGCATTCAGTTGTCCGATCCCTCCATCGACAACGACCAGGTCGGGCAGACCATTTTTTTCACTGCTGTCGGCGCGAAATCGCCGCAGAAAAACTTCCCGCAGCATCGCAAAGTCATCCTGACCGTCAACGGTTCTGATGCGATAGTGGCGGTAGTTACTCCGGTCAGCCCTTCCGGATGTGAACACAACGCGGCTCCCCACCGAAAAACGTCCCTGGATCGTGGAGATATCATAGCACTCGATCCGCCGGGGAATCCGGGTCAACTGCAGTCGTCTGGAAAGATCATTCAACACCGCCTCGGCGGTCGCCTCGTTCTCATCGCGCACCCGGCTTGCAGACAGGGCATTCTTGCCGGCCAGAGCAACCAGCTCACGCTTTGTTCCCCGTAGCGGGAGGGAGAGTGACACCCTGCTCCCTTTCAGCTCCCCGAACAGTTCGGCAAGCGACTCGCGCTCCTCGATATCGAGCGGGAGCAGAATCTCTTCCGGGATAAAAACCGCACCGGTGTAATACTGCTGCAGAAAGGCCGCTATGGCGGCAGCATCATCCAGTTCCCACGAAACGGTGAACAGGCGGCTCCCGGAGAGAACCCCGGCACGAATGAACAACAGAGCGATATCGATCCGGCTCCCGTCACGATAGAACCCGACCACGTCGCTGTCGCCGCCGCGCAGCACCACTTTCTGCTTTTCGACCGTCACTTCAATCGAGTGGAGCAGATTTCTCCAGCGGGCGGCCTCTTCATAGTCCATGCGTTCTGATGCATCGGTCATTCGCCGCTTGAACTCGGCGACGAGCAGCCGTCCTTTTCCTTCCAGAAAGAGCGTCGCCCCGTCCACCAGCGCCGCGTAGGCTTCTTTCGTTATCAGGCCGTGGCAGGGGGCGCTGCACTGGCCGATCTGGTGATACAGACAGGGGCGGGTGCGGGACATGCAGGTGGCAAGGGGATAATGTCGCAGCGGAAACATCCGGATCATCTGCCGGAGCACCTCCCGTGCCGCCGACCCGGAGGAGTAGGGACCGAAATACCGGGCTCCGTCGTCAGGACGCTTGCGTACGACCGTGAAGCGCGCAAACTCCTCTCGCGGATCTATCCGCAATGAAAAATAGGTCTTGTCGTCCTTGAGATTCAGGTTGTAGCGGGGATGGTGCTGCTTGATGAGGGTGTTTTCCAGCAACAGAGCCTCTTTCTCGGTATCGGTCAGCACAACATCGATATCGGCAACTTTTGCCATCAGGAATTTGACGTGATAACGCGAATCGCCCGACGGGTTGAAGTATGAGCGTACCCGCTGCCTCAGACTGCGAGCCTTGCCGACGTAAATGATGTCGCCGGCACGGTCGCGCATCAGGTATACACCGGGCGAGGTCGGAAATTGTTGTATCTTTTCTTCGAGACTCATAACCGTAATCCTACCTGTTTGCGTCCGGAATGGGAAGCGTCTTCCACACGCGATAATTGCCTGTTTATTCGGCAGATGCTGATTATTACGGCAGCACCCGAAAGCGACCTGGCACAAATTTATCACGTGCAATCAACATATTAGCTCAATGGAGCAATTGGCCGCGTTCTTGCTTCTGAGCTAGGTTCGCCCAACGACGGGCAACAGACACCAACGGGGGTAATCTTGTATGGAAACCATGTCAACGATGACAGGTCTGAAGAGTAGCGCGGATGTTCTTTTTCTGATGCTGGGTGCGGTAATGGTGTTCGCGATGCATGCCGGTTTTGCCTTTCTTGAAGTCGGTACGGTGCGCAAGAAAAACCAGGTGAACGCACTCGTAAAGATACTTACCGACTGGTCAGTCTCCACGGTCGTCTACTTCGTGGTCGGCTTTCCGATCGCCTACGGCATCTCTTTTTTGAAGCCGGCCGGAGAACTGCTCGGCACCTCCCAGGGGTATGACCTGGTACATTTCTTCTTCCTGCTCTGTTTCGCCGCATGTATTCCCGCCATTATTTCCGGGGGCATCGCCGAGCGGGCCAAGTTCTGGCCGCAGGTAACCGCCGGCGCCATCTTCGTAGGAGTCTTCTACCCGTTGTTTGAATCGCTGATCTGGGGGCAGAACGCCGCCGGCCTGCAGGGGTTCTTCAAATCGATCGGAGGGGCCGAGTTTCATGACTATGCCGGTTCCGTCGTCGTCCATTCCATCGGCGGCTGGATCGCACTGCCGGCCGTCATCATCCTTGGGCCGCGCATGGGGCGTTATGTTCGCGGCAAATCCCACCCTATCCTGGTCAGCAACATCCCTTTCCTGTCACTCGGATCATGGATCCTGGCGGTCGGCTGGTTCGGCTTTAATGTCATGAGCGCCGGAAACCTGGAAAAAATCTCCGGTCTGGTAGCGGTCAATTCGTTGATGGCGATGGTTGGCGGAGTCATTGCCGCACTGATCGCCGGCAAGAACGACCCCGGCTTTATTCACAACGGCGCCCTGGCCGGTCTGATAGCGGTCTGTGCCGGCAGCGACATCATGCACCCTCTGGGAGCTTTCGCCGTCGGCTGTATCGCCTCGGTACTTTTTGTCTACGGCTTCCACATTGAACAGGAGAAGCTCAAAATCGACGATGTGCTGGGTGTATGGCCGCTGCACGGCATAATCGGCACCTGGGGTGGTATTGCCGCCGGCATTTTCGGGCAGAAGTCTCTGGGAGGAATGGGGGGAGTCAGTTTCGTTTCCCAGCTTGGGGGAAGCGTTCTTGCGGTTATTTTTGCCCTTGCCAGCAGTTTCATTGTCTACGGTGTTCTCAGCAAAACCGTCGGAATCCGTCTCGGGCAGGAAGAAGAATTCAACGGGGCCGATCTTTCAATTCATAACATCGGGGCCTACCCTGAAGACAGCATTCGCTGACAGCGGAGGTGATCACCTTTAGCAGGCTGGGATCCTTTGGAAACCGCGCGCAATGGCGGCTGCTAACGTGTTGACATACCGTTTCTTTCGTTGACAACGGAACAGAGAGGTGCTACTGAAGAGTCATTTTACCTGCAGACTCTATCTGCTCCCCGTGCGTCCTCTGTTGCGCAGACGGCCAAAAGAGGTTTAATATCATGATAGTATTGACATTATGCCGTAACATCCTCCTCCGGCTTCTGGTCATCCTGATCATACTTTCATCTCTGATCGCACCTCCCGCTTTTTGTCAGGAAACGGAGGATTCCCAGATTTTTATTGCCGGATTTAATGCCTACCAGCAGAAAGATTACGCATCCTCAATCAAAAAGATGAACGAGGTGTTACAGAAATACCCCGACACCCCTCTCAGGGACATGGCGCTGTTCTGGCTGGCCCGATCCTACTTCAAAGCGGGCAACCAGCAGGAGGCTGCCCGCTATCTTTCTCAGTTTTCCAAAGAGTACCCTGACAATTCGCTCAAAAACACCGTTGAGGACGAACTCCTTTCCCTTACGGCACGCTATGAAAAAGGTGAAAAGCTGCCGGT
>JBAVTM010000164.1:0-8526 GCA_049696195.1 Desulfuromonadaceae bacterium
CCCCGAAATGGTCCATATCTGGACCGCTGAAAACCGCTTTCGCATCTGGCTCGAAATCGAGACCCTGGCCTGCGAAGCCCAGGCCGAACTGGGGGTCATCCCCAAAGAGGTCGTACCAGTTATTCGCGCCAAAGGAAATTTCGATATCGCCCGGATCGATGCGATCGAGGCGGAAGTCAAGCATGACGTGATCGCCTTTCTGACTTCGGTCGCCGAGTATGTCGGTCCGGAAGCCCGCTTCATCCATCAGGGCATGACATCGTCCGATGTCCTTGATACCTGTCTGTCGGTGCAGCTCGTACAGGCCGCCGATGAACTGCTGGCCGATCTGGACATGGTTCTGGAGTCGATCAAGCTGCGCGCGTACGAGCATAAGGACACGGTCTGCATCGGCCGCTCCCATGGCATCCACGCCGAGCCGGTTACCTTCGGCCTCAAGTTGGCCTCCTTTTATGCCGAGATGGGGCGTAACCGGGTCCGCCTGCTGGCGGCCCGCGAGAATATCGCCACCGGCGCCATTTCCGGAGCGGTCGGCACCTTTGCCAACATTGATCCCTATGTTGAAGAGTACGTCTGTGCAAAAATGGGGCTCAAGCCTGAGCCGGTCTCTACCCAGGTCATTCCGCGCGACCGCCATGCCGAGTACTTCTGTGTCCTGGCAGTGATCGCTTCGTCCATGGAACGGATCGCCATCGAGGTGCGCCACATGCAGCGCACCGAGGTGCTGGAAGCGGAAGAATTTTTCAGCAAGGGACAGAAGGGGTCGTCGGCCATGCCCCACAAACGGAATCCGATCCTGTCCGAGAACCTGACCGGGCAGGCGCGCTACATCCGCTCCCTCTGCATCCCCGCTCTTGAAAATGTGGCGTTGTGGCACGAGCGCGACATTTCCCACTCCTCGGTAGAACGCTACATCGCACCGGATGCCACCGTGGCGCTCGATTTTTCGCTGCGTCGCCTGGGTGGCCTGATCAAGAACCTGGTCGTCTATCCTGAAAATATGTCGAGAAACCTGAACCAGATGAAGGGGCTGGTCTTCTCCCAGAAGATCCTGCTCGATCTGACCCAGGCAGGCGTTTCGCGCGAGGATTCCTACCGTCTGGTGCAGCGCAACGCCATGAAGGTCTGGGAGCAGGGTGCGGACTTCCAGACGGAACTGCTGGCAGATCAGGAAGTTGTCGGGGCGCTTGGAGAGGCCAGGATCCGTGAGGCATTCGACCTGAACTACCATCTGAAGCATGTGAATACGATTTTCAAGCGGGTATTCGGTGAATAGATTGTTTGATTTCATGCAGGGTCTCGTCCAGGTACAGGAAGGGGACAGCATCATGCTGCTCTGGGCCAAGGAGATCCTGGGGGCACTGCTGATTCTGGCCATGTTCTGGCTGTTGTCGCACCTGATCGTCATGATGCTGAACAAGTGGGGACGGCGCCTGACCGCCTTCACCGCAACCGATCTGGACGATCGTGTCCTGCAGCGCGTGATTCCGTACGTGTCGCGACTGTTCGTGGTGCTGGGGGCCTATCTGGCCATCCGCTCGCTGCCGCTGAACGAGAAACTGATTCTTATCGCCTCCGGCGTTATCTACATCATCCTGGTGGTGATCGTCTGTAACCTGATCTATCATCTCTTTGGCGAACTGCTGAAATGGTATGCTGCCGGTCAGGAGGATACCGCCGGGGCTGCCATGTCGCTCCAGATGATGCCTGTGGCTGAAAAGATAGTGTCGCTTTTTCTGATGGGCGCTGCCCTGATCGTGGTTCTCAAGCATTTCAACTACGATATCCTTTCGCTTGTTACCGCCCTCGGTATCGGGTCTCTGGCGATCGGCATGGCGGCCAAAGACACGCTGGCCCACATGATATCCGGTTTTACCATCATGCTCGACCGCCCGTTCCGCATCGGGGACCGGATCCAGCTGGTCGGCGGCCAGATCGGGGATGTGACGGATATCGGCCTCCGGAGCACCAAGATAAAGACATTGGACAACCAGTTGCTGATCATCCCCAACTCGGACCTCTGTAATACCATGCTGACAAACCAGGCTTTTCCCAACAGTCGTGCCAAGGGACGCATCAATATCGGCGTGGCGTACGGCAGCGATGTCGATCTGGTAAAGCAACTGCTGGTTGCCACCGCGGGAGAAGTCGGGGCTGTCCTAGCCGATCCTCCCCCCGAGGCTTATTTTGCCAGCTTTGGCGATTCCGCTCTCAACATGGCGCTTTTTTTCTGGGTTGAAGAATACGGCACCCTGTTTGTCGTCACCGATAAAATCAATACGCTGATTCTCAAAAGATTTGCCGAGCACTCTATCGAAATACCGTTCCCGACCAGAACGGTGAAAATGCAAAAAGGGACTGACTGACATGGCCAACAGAATAGAAACTGCATTAAAGTACGGCGTGCGCGATGCACGGGGCGAGCGGATCAAACGCGAGATCGAGCATTTCCTGCACCTGCCGGTCGATGACGTCCGAACCATCGACGTCTATACCGTCGATATGGCCCTTTCGCAGGGAGAGCTTGAACAGGCCGCGGGCGGCCCCTTCAGCGACCCTGTCATCCAGCACTGGAGCATCGACCGGCCTCTTGCCCTCTCCCGGCTTTCAGCTACCCTCTCCCAGGGGGAGAGGGTAAATGTAACCCCTCTCCCAGGGGGAGAGGGTCTGGGTGAGGGAAGTTTCGATTATGCCGTGGAGGTCGGATTTCGTCCCGGTGTGACAGACAATGTCGGCCGCACCGCCCGCGAAGCGGTCGATTACCTGATCGGCCGTCCCTGCGCTCCCGGCAATGGTGTGTATTACTCTGTGCAATACCTTCTCAAAGGTCGCCTTTCCGCCGCCGATGTTGAAAAAGTTGCCACCGGTCTGCTCTGCAACACCCTCATCCAGCGCTACAGCATTCTTTCAGCCGTCGAATTCGCTGCAAAAGGCGGTTTTCCGGCCGCCGTGCCGAAGGTCAGCGGTGAAACGAAGGCTGAAGTACGCGAGATCGATCTGGAAGTCTCGGACGAAGAACTGATGCGGATCAGCAAGGATGGGGTTCTGGCGCTGACACTGGACGAGATGAAGATCATCCAGGCGCAGTACCGGGATCCGAAGGTGCTGACGGCACGCAAGGAGTTCGGTCTCGGCGCCAAGCCGACCGATGTGGAACTGGAATGTCTGGCGCAGACCTGGTCGGAACATTGCAAGCACAAGATCTTTGCCGGCACGGTGCAGTACGAGGATGAAAAAGGGAACAGGCAGGAGATCAAATCCCTGTTCAAGTCCTTCATCCAGCGCACGACGAAAGAGGTCCGCGAACGGATGGGGGAGAAGGACTTCTGCCTCTCCGTATTCAAGGACAACGCCGGCGTGATCAAATTTAACGACACCCACTCCCTGGTTTTCAAGGTGGAAACCCATAATTCCCCGTCTGCCCTTGATCCGTACGGCGGGGCGCTGACCGGCATCGTCGGGGTCAATCGCGATCCGTTCGGCACCGGTATAGGATCGAAGCTGATCTTCAACACCGACGTCTTCTGTTTTGCCGACCCGTTCTATGCAAAAGCGCTTCCCAGTCGTCTGCTGCACCCGCGCCGGATCTACGAAGGGGTTGTCGAAGGAGTCGAGCACGGCGGCAACAAGAGCGGCATTCCTACCGTCAACGGATCGCTGGTCTTTGATGACCGTTTTGCCGGCAAGCCGCTGGTGTTCTGCGGCACCGCCGGTCTGATGCCTGCCGTCGTCAACGGCCTCCCGGGGCACGAAAAGTCCATCAAGCCGGGCGACCTGATCGTCATGACCGGCGGCCGGATCGGCAAGGATGGCATTCACGGCGCCACCTTCTCCTCAGAGGAGCTGAACGAGAACTCTCCGGTAACGGCGGTGCAGATCGGCGATCCGATCACCCAGAAGCGGATGTTCGACTTTCTGATCCGGGCGCGCGACAAGGGGCTGTACCGCTTCATCACCGATAACGGCGCTGGCGGGCTCTCCTCCTCCATCGGTGAGATGGCGGGCGAATGCGGCGGCTGCCGGATGGACCTGGCAAAAGCGCCGCTCAAATATCCCGGCCTGAACCCGTGGGAAATACTGATCTCCGAGGCCCAGGAACGGATGTCTCTGGCCGTTCCGCCGGAACAGATCGACGAGTTTCTTGCCATGGCCCTGCGCTTCGGCGTCGAGGCCACCGTACTGGGTGAATTCACCGACAACGGCGTCTTCCATATGCTCTTCGGCGAGCAGACGGTCGCCTGGCTGCCGATGGAGTTCATGCATGAAGGGCTTCCCCCGATGCAGCTGCCGGCCAAGTGGACCCCGCCGCAGCATGCCGAGCCGGTTCTTGAAGAAAAAGCGGATTACACGGGCGACCTGAAGCTGCTTTTGTCTGCGCTGAACATCTGTTCCAAGGAATCGGTGGTCCGCCGCTACGATCATGAGGTGCAGGGTGGTTCCGTCGTCAAGCCGTTTACCGGCGTCGCCAACGACGGTCCCTCCGATGCGGCGGTCGTCAGGCCGATCCTCGATTCATTCGAGGGTGTTGTGACAGCCCACGGCATCTGCCCCCGCTTCTCGGACATCGACACCTACCACATGACCGCCAACGCCGTTGACGAGGCGCTCCGCAACTACGTCGCCGTCGGCGGTTCGCTGGAACTGGTCGCCGGTCTGGACAACTTCTGCTGGTGCGATCCGGTCCTGTCGGAGAAGACCCCGGACGGCCCCTACAAGATGGCCCAGCTGGTGCGCTCCAACCAGGCGCTCTATGACGTCTGCATGGCGTACAACCTGCCGCTGATCTCCGGCAAGGACTCGATGAAGAACGACTTCTACGACGGTACGACCAAGATCTCCATCCCCCCGACGCTGCTCTTCTCGGTCATCGGCAAGATCGATGACGCACGGCTGGCGGTCACAATGGATGTCAAGCGCCCGGGGGATATCGTCTACCTGCTCGGCAAGACCGGCGATGAACTGGGTGGCTCGGAATATCTGGCGCTTTCAGGAGCCATCGGCAACGTGGTTCCCAAGGTTGACACGGCCAGGGCGTACAAGCGCTATCAGGCCTATCATCAGGCGGTTAACCAGAGGACGGTTGCATCCTGTCATGACCTCTCCGACGGTGGTCTTGCGGTTGCTGCTGCCGAATCAGCCTTTGCCGGAGGGTACGGCATGACTATTGATCTCTCCCGCATGCTCTGGAAGGGTGAACCGGCCGGCAGGGGCGATTGTGCACTGCTCTTCTCCGAATCGGCGTCCCGTCACCTCGTGACGGTCCACCCGGAACAGCGGGACGAGTTCGAGGCGATCATGAGCGGCAACTGCTTTGCATCAATCGGGGTGGTAACCGAGGAATCAGTGCTTTCGATCACCGGCTTGAACGGCGCTCCTGTCGTCACAGCCGATCTTGCCGAGTTGAAAGAGGCGTGGCAGCAGACGTTGCGGGAGCTGTAACGCTTGAGCGTGCAAGAAACCATTCACCATACCCTGAAAACCGTCTTCGGTTTTCACCAGTTCCGGGCGCCGCAGCAGGATGTCATCGAACGGGTGGTGGCTGGCGAAGATGTTTTTCTGGTGATGCCGACCGGCGGCGGCAAATCGCTCTGCTACCAGATACCGGCTCTGCATCGGGATGGTGTGGCAATTGTCGTGTCGCCGCTGATCGCCCTGATGAAGGATCAGGTCGATGCGCTGCAGGATAACGGTGTACGCGCTGCCTGCCTCAATTCGTCGCTGACCACTGATGAAGCGCGCCAGGTTCTGCGCCAGATGCACAACAACGAGCTGGATCTGCTCTACGTTGCGCCGGAACGGCTGCTGCTCCCCGATTTTCTGGATACGTTATCCACGCTGAAACTGGCTCTGTTTGCCATCGATGAGGCGCACTGCATCTCCCAGTGGGGACATGATTTCCGCCCCGACTACGTGAAGCTTGGCCAGTTGCGGAGCGCGTTCCCGAATGTGCCGATTGTGGCGATGACCGCGACGGCCGATCCGGAGACGCGCAAGGATATCGTCAACCAGCTGGGCATTCATCAGGCCACGGTCTTCGTCGCCGGTTTTGACCGCCCGAACATAACGTACACGGTTATTCCCAAACATAAGCCCTTTGTGCAACTATCCAGATTCCTGAACGGTCGCAGTGACGAGGCCGGCATCATCTATGCCCTGAGCAGAAAGCGTGTTGAACAGATTGCAGAACAGCTGAAGCTGGCCGGATTTTCTGCCGCGGCCTACCACGCCGGTCTGTCCGACAAAGAGCGGAGTCGGGTGCAGAATGCTTTTCGTCGCGACGATCTGCGGATCGTCGTGGCCACCGTCGCGTTCGGTATGGGGATCGACAAGCCCAATGTCCGCTTTGTCGTCCATTACGACATGCCGAAGAGTGTCGAGAGTTATTATCAGGAAACCGGTCGTGCAGGGCGGGACGGCCTCCCGTCCGAAGCGCTGATGCTGTTCGGCATGGGGGATGTGATGACCGCCCGCTCCCTGATCGAAAACAGCGACAATGCCGAGCGGGTACGGATCGAGATCCAGAAGCTGAATGCCATGGTCGCCTACGGTGAAGCGCTGACCTGCCGCCGCCGCGCGCTCCTCTCCTACTTCGGCGACCAGCGCGAGCATGACTGCGGCAACTGCGATATCTGCACCGATCCGCCACAGCGTTTTGACGCCAGCAAGCAGGCCCAGAAGGCGCTTTCCTGTGTGTATCGGGTTGGCGAACGGTTCGGAGTCCGGCATATCATCGAGGTGCTGCGTGGGGCCAAGGGGCAACGGATCACCGATTTGCGCCATCATGAGCTTTCAACCTACGGTATCGGCGCCGACCTGTCGGCTCTGGAATGGGAAAATATCTTCCGCCAGTTGATCCACCTCGGCTATCTGGTGCAGGATTTTACCCGCTACGGTGTCCTGGGACTTTCGCCCGCGGCGCGTCCGGTACTGAAGGGGGAGACAGAGGTCATACTTGGCCTCCCCCGGGCGGCCATCAAGCCTGAAGAAAAGGCGAAGCGACGACGTGGAACCGTTGACGCGCTTCATCAGGAGCTGTTCGACCGGTTGCGGGGTCTGCGTAAACAGATAGCCGATGCCGCCAATGTGCCGCCATTTGTGGTCTTTTCCGATGCGACGCTGCTGGAGATGGCGTCGAGCAAGCCGCATGACGAGCGGGAACTGCTCTCGGTTACCGGGGTCGGCGAGCACAAACTGAGCAAGTACGGTGGTGCGTTTTTGTCGGTCATTAACGGCCGGAGTGTCGATTTCGATTAGAACAGTATATACTGGTACTAGTGTAGTACGAACGTTAAGGAGAACAGGAATCAATGAAACAGACACGCGCAATCGTCATAACCGGCAACGGTACCAACTGCGAGATGGAGGCAGCCCATGCCTGTCGCCTCGGGGGCTTCGATGAAGCCGTCATCGCCCATATCGCCGAGATCCTTTCCGGTGAAATCAGGCTTGACGACTTTCATTTTCTCAATCTGACAGGGGGCTTTCTCGACGGCGACGATCTGGGGAGCGCCAAGGCCCAGGCCAACCGCCTGAAGAATGCCCAAGTCACCGGCAGCCAGGAAAAGCTGGTCGATCAGTTCACCCGCTTTATCGCCGACGGCAAGCTGATCCTCGGGGTCTGCAACGGCTTCCAGTTGATGGCCAAGATGGGGATGCTCCCCGGGTTGGACGGAGAGTATCTGCAGCAGAGTGTCACGCTGACCCATAACGACTGCGGCCGTTTTCAGGATCGCTGGACATACCTGAAGGTTGATCCCCTCTCCCCCAGCATATTCACCCGCGGGATCGACAGGGGAATATATCTGCCGGTTCGTCACGGTGAAGGGAAGTTTCTCTGCGATTCCGACACAACCCTGGCGCGGATTGCAGACGATCATCTGGCTGTGTTACAATACAGCGATGCCGATTACACCGGAGCAACCATGGAGTTCCCTGCCAACCCCAACGGTTCAACGGACGCCATTGCGGGGCTCTGTGACCCGACCGGCCGCTTGATGGGGCTTATGCCGCATCCCGAGGCGTTTGTCCATTACACCCAGCACCCCCGCTGGACTCGGGAAGATCTGCCGGAAGAGGGCGACGGCTTGGTTATGTACAAGAATGCCGCCGCATATGCGAAAAAGAATCTTATCTGATTCAAAACCAAGTGGAGCCTTTACCTATGAAGATATCCCGTCCCCAGGAAGAATGCGGCGTTTTTGGTATTTACAATCATTCTGAAGCTTCAAACCTGACCTATCTCGGCCTCTATGCCCTGCAGCATCGCGGGCAGGAAAGCTGC
The DNA here is from genome assembly GCA_049696195.1 of Desulfuromonadaceae bacterium. Lineage (GTDB taxonomy): Bacteria > Desulfobacterota > Desulfuromonadia > Geobacterales > Pseudopelobacteraceae > JACRCG01. Next base: position 8,282 of record JBAVTM010000164.1, read on the forward strand.
GGCATCGTCTCCTCCGACGGTTCCGCCCTGCACGCCCACAAGCGGATGGGTCTGGTAGCCGATGTATTCAGCAACCCCGACGTCTTCAAAAAACTGCCGGGCAAATCGGCCATCGGGCATGTGCGCTATTCGACCGCCGGAGCTTCGGTGGAAAAGAACGTTCAGCCGATCATGGTCGATTATTCGCGCGGCTCGATTGCGGTCGCCCACAACGGCAACCTGGTCAATGCTCAGCTGCTGAAGGC
>JBAVTM010000165.1:0-2233 GCA_049696195.1 Desulfuromonadaceae bacterium
CGTGGGGAAGGATTTGGTCGGTTCCGCTGATTCTTATCGGCACGACCGGAATCCCCACCTCCTTGACCATGATACCCAGCCCCGGAAGGAAGGGAAGCAGTTTGCCGTCCAGCGAATGCTCCCCTTCAGGGAAGATCAGGATGTTGACGCCGGCATCGGCGAGCCTCCCCATGTAGGCGAGCGAGCCGCTGAAACCTTGTGACTGGGGGAGAGGGAAGAGGTTGAACAGCACGGTGCCGTACTCGTAGCAAAGGCGCCTCAGGATCCGATCGACCCCATGGAAGTCACCGAAGAAGAACTCTTTCCAGGCGGCGGTGGCGGTCTTATGGCGGATCTCTGCCGGGAGAGCGAACATGACGGCAGGCTGGTCCAGATAGCTCAGGTGGTTGGCCACGAAAAAAACCGGTCCCGCCAGGTTTTTCAGATGGTCGATCCCGCGCACCTCAAGAGTAACGAAGCTTCGGAACAACGGGGCGTGGAACAGAGCGTCCCAGGCAATCCGGACCCCCCTGAAGAAGCGGGCATTGGTCCAGAAGCGGAAATGGTCCCGCCGGGTCAGTTTTTCCCGCTTCGCGATCATCCCGCGCAGATCGGAGACCCGCGTCTCCGGCCCGATCTGGGAATCCTCGATGTCGAAGCGGTATTCCTGTTCCAGAAAACCGACCAGTTCCACCCGGTCGATGGAGGTAAGGCCAAGATCGGCTACAAGCAGCGATTCTTCGCGGATCTGTGCGGCGCCGGTACCGGTTACCCTGGCGAGCAGGTTGAGGAGGCTGTCCCGGCTGACGGCTGCATCACCCCCCTCCGGCCCCTTTTCAACCTCCTCCTTGACGGCAAACTTTTTGATCTTCAGTGTCGTCGTCTTGGGGAATTCCGGCTCGCCCCAGACGGTGAAGCCGGTAATCTGCTGCAGCGCATCCAGACCCCTGTTCGCCTCGGCAATGATCGCTTCCGGAGCTATGCCGCTGCCGTCCGGGATCAGCACGGCATGCACCTCTTCCCCTCCGCCCTTCTCGATGCCGATGACGCACGACTCCTTCACCCCGGCGATCCTGTTCAGCGCCGCTTCCAGTTCGTCCGGATAGACGTTGACCCCCGATCCGGTCACGATCAGCTCCTTCTCCCTCCCCTTGATGACCAGCCAGCCGTCCGGGCCGATCTCCCCCAAGTCGCCGGTGCGGAACCAGCCGTCGCCCGTGAAGGCGTCCCGGCTCGCCTGCTCGTTTTCGTAGTAGCCGGGAAAGACGTTGTCACCGCGCGCCAGGATCTCCTTACCCTCTGTTTTTATCTGAACTCCCGGCAGAGGGGGGCCGACCGAACCTGCCACCTGACGCTCCATCGTGTTGACGCAGAGCACGGGTGAGGTCTCAGTCAGTCCATACCCCTCCAGAACAGTGAATCCCATGCTGCTCCAGAAATTGAAAACCTCCGGATCCAGGGGGGCGCCCCCTGAGACAAAGACGGTAAAATTGCGGCCGAACTTGTTCTGTACCGGGAAGAAGAGGATCCCGCGCCACGCTTTCGGAAGCCGTGCCGCAAACAGTGATACCATCCGGAACAGACCGGAGAGGTGCTTTTCCTCGAATTCCCGCTCGACCGACGTTTTGAGCAGCTGCATGAGGCGGGGAACGGACATGATGACGTAGATGTCCTCCTCGCCCAGCGCTTCCATGATCGCGGAGGGTTTGAGGGTGCGCAGATACACGATCGCCGCGCCGCGGTAGAGCGGGGTGAAAAAACCGCCCATCTGCTCGAACATGTGGGAGAGCGGAAGCAGGGAGAGAAAAGTGAACCGGGAGGTGATGATCGGTACCTGGCTGTTTATCTGGATCATGTTGGCAACCAGGTTCTTGTGGGTGAGGATCACCCCTTTCGGATTGCCGGTGGTGCCGGAAGTATAGATGAGCTGAGCCGTATCTTCCGGTGCAGGGGATGCTCGCTCGCCGATCGGCTGGATGTCTTCAAGCAGGTACTGCAGCTCTTCCAGCAGCAGCGACACCGCTGCGGTCATCCGCTCCGGTTTGAAACGGCTCTGCAGGACGACGTTTGCACCCGTGAGGCTGCGGATGGAATCCGCACGCGCCAGATCGGACATGAAGTCCACCGGAACGGCGACCGCGCCACGGATGATGATTCCCCAATAGGCTGCCGCCCACCAGGAAGAGTTGGGCCCCCAGAGGATCACCTTGTCCCCCGGTTCCACGCCGCTTTGTGCCAGGAGGTTCGCCATCTT
>JBAVTM010000166.1:0-15475 GCA_049696195.1 Desulfuromonadaceae bacterium
GTGGATGTTTGCGCAACTATGGCCGCTGAATCCGCACTGATCACGATCGAAGTCAGCGGGACAAAATCATTGTGCCGGGTCGGAGTTCCATCCCAGCCACAGCCGGACAGCGGCAACAATAGTAAAAGAAGTGACCTTTTCCAGTTAGCCATGTATCACCTCTGAGAAAAGACGTGGATGGTATTTAGAGTAGGGGAAGCGGACTCCCCCTTCGTATCACTGCGGTTTCCGGTCCAGACTCCGGTACTGTATCGCTTCGGCAATATGCTGTTCATGTATTGTATCACTCCCGTCAAGGTCGGCAATCGTCCGGGCAACCTTGAGGATGCGGGTGTAGGTGCGGGCCGAGAAACCGAGACGGTCAGTAACCAGTTCCAGCATGCGGTTGCCGCTGGCGTCCAGTTCGCAGTATTTCTTGATAAAGCGGGGCGTCATCTGGGCGTTGCAGTGGATTTTTGTCCCACGGTAGCGCTGAAGCTGGAGTTCACGCGAACCCTCGACCCGCCCGGCTATTGCAGCTGAACTCTCTGCCTCACTCCGGTCGGCCAGATCGCGATATTTGACCGCCGGAACTTCAATATGGATGTCGATGCGGTCAAGCAGGGGGCCGGAGATGCGGGACCGGTAGCGGTGAATGGCAACAGGAGTGCAGGTGCAGGGGTGGGTCGGGTCGGAAAGGTAGCCGCAGGGACAGGGATTCATCGCCGCGACGAGCATGACACGTGCCGGATAAGTCAAGGAAAGGAGCGAGCGTGAAATGGTGACCCGTCCATCCTCGATCGGCTGCCTGAGGACTTCGAGTACGTTTTTCTTGAATTCCGGAAGTTCATCCAGAAAAAGGACGCCGTTGTGCGCCAGGGACACTTCACCCGGCTTGGGGGTCGTGCCACCGCCGATCAGTCCGACATCGGAAATCGTGTGGTGTGGGGAGCGGAAGGGGCGCACCGCCAACAGCGCCCGCTCTTTCTCCAGCATGCCGCTGACACTGAAGATTTTGGTGGTTTCAATCGCTTCGTCAAAAGACATCTGGGGGAGGATGGAAGGGATACGGCGGGCAATCATCGTCTTTCCCGAACCGGGAGGGCCGATCATCAATATATTATGACCGCCGCTGGCGGCCACTTCGAGGGCGCGTTTGGCGTGCTCCTGACCCTTGACCTCACTGAAATCCTCGCCATAGTCGCAGCCGCTGGAAAAAAGCGCCTGCAGGTCAACCCGGCACGGCTCGATGATTTCGCGGCCACTCAGAAATTCGACCACCTGGGAAAGGGACGTGGCGCCGATGACATCGATCCCCTCGACGACGGCCGCTTCAGATGCGTTTTCGGCAGGCAGGATCAGACCGGCCAGACCGGCTCGCTTGGCGGCAACCGCCATCGACAGTGCACCGCGAATCGGCTTGAGTCCGCCGTCGAGCGACAGTTCCCCCAGCAGGATATACTCATGAAGCCGCGCCCCCTTGATGACTCCGGTGGCGGCCAGGATGCCGATCGAGATCGGCAGGTCGTAAGCGGCACCCTCCTTCTTGATATCGGCCGGCGCCAGGTTGGCGGTGATCCTCCGGGCCGGAAAATCATAGCCGGAGTTCTTCAGCGCCGCCTTGACGCGGTCCTTGCTCTCCTTGACCGCACCGTCAGGAAGGCCGACCGTGGCAAAGGCGGGCAGACCGGGGGCAAGATCAACCTCGACATCCACCAGAATGGCATCGATACCGATCAGGGCACTGCTGAAGACTTTTGCGAGCACTGTTACCCCCCACTCAATCAATGTTGAATTTTGAATTATGAATTTTGGATTAAGTAATTCAGCATTCAAAATTCACCATTCAAAATTGCAGTTACGGTTTTAGCATGATAAAGCCCATCTGTCTCCCCGACTCGTCCTTGTCCCGGCGATACGAGAAAAACTGTTCGCTGTGGCAGCAGACACACTGGTCGGAGATTTGAATCGCATCCGCCGGAAGCCCGGCGAGCTGCAGCAGTTCACGGTTGGCGGCGCCCAGGTCGAGCTGCCACTTGCCGGGGCTCTTCAGCTCTGCACACGAATCCCAGGAGATGCCCCCCTTTTGGAACGCCTGCCTGACCGGTTCGTCAACTTCGTAGCAGCATTTTTGGATGCAGGGACCGATCGCGGCGTAAATCCGGGCAGGGTCGGAACCGAATTCCGACCGCATGCCGGCCACGGTCTTGGAAACCAGCCTTTCTGCGGTACCCTTCCATCCGGCGTGTACAACGGCAATAACCCTTTTTTCAGGATCGCAGAGCAGGATCGGGGCACAGTCCGCCACACAGACTCCGATCATGACGTTCGGTTGATTGGTAATAACCGCATCTCCCTCAACGGAGAGGTAATGACTGAAATCTTCATTCGGTTCGTTGATCACCAGAATGTCACTGCCATGAACCTGCCGGGGGGTCACCAGCGCCTCCTGGTTGACACCGAACGCTCGGGCAAGCAGGCTGCGGTTCCCCTCAACAGTTGCCTGCTGGTCCTGCGTGTTCATTCCCAGGTTGAGCGAGTTGTAGGGGGGACGTGACACTCCCTCGTGACGGGTGGTGAAACCTTGTGTCGAACATGACACCCCCGGAAAATCAACTTCTACATACTGGATACGGCCGATACGATTCATCTGCATGGTACTTCCTCCAACCCGATAAACGGGATCAGTGCGGTAACGAAGTTGTTTTCTGCAATGAACCGCAAAACAACTTCTAACTTACTAAAATTCCTTTTGCCTTCTGCTGCAATTTAAGCTTTACTACTCTGACGTCGCTGCCGCCAGATATAGACCGCCACCAGAACGGCACTGAACAGGACAACCCAGATCAGCGCTTTATGCGAATACTGCATGATCAACTGCTGGTTCTCGCCGATGGCATAGCCGATCAACGTCAGGATGGTGCACCAGATACCGGCACCGAGCAGGGTGTAGATGGTGAACTTGAGATGATTCATCCCCGCCACTCCGGCCGGAATCGAAATCAGATGGCGGATCACCGGCAGGAGACGGCCGATAAAGGTCGATATTTCACCGTGCCGCAGGAAAAAGCGCTCCACCCGTTCGAATTTGTCGGGCGGAATCAGCACGTACTTGCCATATTTGAGAATCAGCGGCCGCCCCAGGTAGTGCGAGACAAAATAGTTGATATATGCACCGACCAGGCTGCCTGCGGTGCCGCACAGAATAGCGGCCGCCATGTTCATTTTGCCCTGATAGGCCAGATATCCGGCCGGCGGCATGACCAGTTCACTCGGCACAGGAATAATTGAGCTTTCCATGGCCATCAGCATGAAAATGCCGGGATACCCCATGGCACCAATTGTGTTCAGCAGCCACTGAGTAAGTGTGTGTATCACGCGGAACTCCCTCTAAAATTTGTATGAATGCCCTTTATACCCCAACTGAACCAATCGGGCAACAGCAGATAGGAACCTATGAACGAAAACAAAAACCACATCCTGAAGCGTTTACTGAACGAAGTCCTGATTGGTGACGGCGCCATCGGCACCATGCTTTACGCAAAAGGAGTCAGCCTCGACAGTAATTTCGAACACCTGAACCTGGTCCGTCCCGGACTGGTTGCCGAACTGGCGCGCGAATACGTTGCGGCAGGTGCCCAGGTAATCGAGACCAATACCTTTGGCGCAAACTATACCAAACTGTCCGCAATAGGACTTGGTCATAAGGTCGCGGAAATCAACCTGGCCGGGGCCAGAATTGCCCGTGAAGCGACCGGAGGCACCGCACTGGTGGCCGGTTCGGTCGGCCCGCTGGTGGCGGTCAAAGGCGAGGAGCGCGAACTCGGTGCCGGGCAGATTGAAGATTCCTTTCGGCTGCAATGCAGGGCACTGGCGGAAGGAGGAGTCGATTTCCTGCTGCTGGAAACCTTTACCTCTCTCCAGCAGTTGAAGCTGGCGGTGAAAGTCGCACGTGAAACCGGATTGCCGGTAAGTGCCTCGCTCGCCTTTCTGGAGGGGGGACGAAGCGGCGACGGTAGTTCTGTCGAAAATTTCTGCCAGGCCATGGAGAGTGTTGGCGCCGACATGATTGGGGCCAATTGCGGGGCCGGGCCACTGGAACTGCTTAAAGTAATCAAGCGTTTGGCGGCGATGACGGACAAACCGATCAGCGCCTACGCCAACAGCGGTTTCCCGGAGTACCTTGATGGTCGTTACATCTACCGTGCCACCCCGGATTACTTTGCCGCCATGGCACAGGACATGGTTGCCGCCGGGGCGAACCTCGTGGGGGGGTGCTGCGGAACGACGCCAGAACATGTAGCTGCGCTGGCCCGGGTAATAACCGGCTGCCATCCGGCCGTCCGGAGCAAGATCCCGGTGATATCCGTTTCCGAACCCCTTCAGGCGCCTCCGAAGTCCGCTTCCTTTCTGGACGGCTGGGGGAACCGCCCGGTCATCACGGTGGAACTTGACCCGCCCAAAGGGCTCGACTGCAGTCGGATTATCGCCGGTTGCAGGTGCTTAAAAGAAGCGGGCGCCGATGCGATAAATCTGGCAGAGAACCCGCTGGCCCGGCCCCGGATGGGCAATATCGCCTTGGGAAGCCTCATCCAGCGTGAAGTAGGAATCGAGGTCATCGTGCATATCACCGGCCGTGATCGGAACCTGATCGGCATGCAGTCCGACCTGATGGGAGCCAGCCTGCTCGGAATCCGTTCCATCCTGGCGGTGACCGGTGATCCTGCAACAATGGGCGATCATGCCGGTGCCACGTCGGTATTCGACCTGCACTCCCTTACGCTGATCAAGCTGCTCAACGATATGAACAACGGGGTCAATGCGATCGGTAACCCGATCGGAAGCGGGACCGGATTCACGATCGGCGCCGCCTTCAACCCCAATACGGGGAACATGGCCGTCCAGGCCCAGCGGCTGCGAAAAAAAATCCTCAACGGTGCCCGCTTTGCCCAGAGCCAACCGATCTACGATCCGGCAATTCTTTTTGCAGCGCTGGAGGCGACCCGTGACTGCACGGTCCCGTTTCTGCCCGGGATCATGCCGTTGGTCAGCGAGCGCAATGCCGAATACCTGAACAATGAAGTGCCGGGGATAACCGTACCGGACTCCGTCCGGGCCCGCATGAAGGGGCTTGACAAGGAGGCGGGGGCCCGTGAGGGTCTTGCGATCGCCAAGGAGTTTATCGATGCAACGATCGCTTCCGTCGGGGGGTATTATCTGATCCCCCCTTTCGGGAAGTGCGAGCTGGCGGCCCGGCTGATCGAACATATTCAGCAGCGTGAAAGGGAGAAACAACCATGACAAGAGTGGTAACGGGATTGCTGTGTATTGTCTGCCTGATGTTGACCGCCTGTGCGCCCCGGCCAGGACTGGGTGATGAGCTTGACCGGAGTGTGAAGGCCTATAACCGGATGCTGCGCTGGCATGAACTAGAAAATGCCGTGGTAACCTACAGTGATCCGGAACAGCGTGAAGAGTATCAGAAACAGGCGGAGACCTTCAAAAAACGGGGCATCTCCATTACCGATTTCCGCATTCTCTCTACCAGGTACCTTCCGGAGAATCACTCCGGCGATGTGATCGCGGAGTTTGACTATTACATCCTGCCGTCAAACAGGGTCAAAACGGTTTCCCACCGTCAGGAGTGGGTCTATCGGGAGAGCATCAAGAGCTGGAAAATTAAAAACGGGTTGCCCCCCTTTGAATAGAAAAACATGTCCCCGTTAGATCAACAGATACAGCTGTTCACAGCATACCTTCAAACCGAGCGTAATGTTTCTCCGCATACCCTGGCGGCCTATCGCAGCGATCTGGCACAGCTTCTGGCGTTCGCCGTACGCGAGAAGGGAGAGGATGCCTCTGCTCAGGATATTGACCATCTGCTCCTCAGACGTTATCTGGCAGGGATGGCAAAGGACACCAAAAAAAGTTCCATCGGCCGCAAACTCGCGGCGATCCGCTCCTTTTTCCGTTTCCTGCTGCGGCGCGGCACGATTGCCAGAAACCCGGCTGAACTGATAGCTACGCCAAAAAAGGAGCAGCGACTCCCGTTTCATCTTGATATCGATCAGGCCACCAGCCTGATGGAAACTCCGGACGATGGCCAGAAATACGCGCTGCGCGATCGGGCTATTCTGGAATTGCTCTATTCAAGCGGCCTCCGTGTTTCCGAATTGACCGGTCTGAACATCGGTGAACTTGACCTGGCGGCCGGCATGGTGCGGGTGACCGGCAAAGGAGGAAAGGAGCGTATCGTCCCGGTTGGCAGCCGCGCCCTGGAAGCGCTGCAGGAGTACCTTGGTCAGCGGTGGGATGATCCGGCCGGAAGCGCGCTTTTTCTCAACACCCGCGGCGGACGCATCAACCGCCGCAGCGTGGCACGGATAGTCGATCTCCATGTCTTGAAGATCGCGGCATTCAAACGTATCTCACCACATACCCTTAGACATACGTTCGCCACCCATATGCTTGAGGGTGGCGCCGATTTGCGCGCCATCCAGGAGCTGCTCGGCCACGCTTCGCTCTCCACCACCCAGAAATATACCCATGTCAGCATCGACCGCCTGATGGAGGTCTACGACAAGGCCCACCCCAAGGCCCATACGAAAAGCGGGGAATAAGTCGCCTCATTCCCCGTTCCAACGACTCCTGCATATCTGATTGAGTCACCCGATTTTGACCTCGATCTTGTCCCCTTCACTCGCCTTGAGCTTCTTCTCGATTCCGGGGCCTACTATTACGGTTCCGTCATACTGCTGGTCCATGTCTTTCATAACCATGACCGGAAAGGTGCCGCTTGTGCCGGCAGCGCTGTTTGTCAGGGTCAGTTTCTTGAAGGGGGTCTTGTAATAATCAGAGATATATTGAGAGGTAGGTTGACTGACAGCAACCATTCCAAGCGAATCGAAACTGGCGCTCGCCTGTTTATTGGCCAGATGGCTGATATTCATGCGGAGCAGACCATCGCCTGACCCTGAATCTTCGCGGGCAAATTGCGGAGCTGCAGCAGGGGCTTCGCTGAGAAGTTTTGCTTCCAGTTTTTTTACGGCAAGGTTCAACGATATCGACAGAACCTGAAGATTTATGCTGTTGGCACACAACAGGAAGAGCAGTGCTCCCGGAAAAGCTTTGACGAGGATGCGGCCGTCGGAGTAGCGTAACTCAAGGAGGTCAAGCGTTTGAGATATCTGCAGGCCATGGGAACATTCCAGGGTCAATGAAGCGGCCTTTTTCAGCGACGCTGCATCGATAAGAGCAGGAAACGCATGGACAAGCACATCCCCTTTCCGGCTGAAGAGAGCGCTGCCGATCACACCATCCACACTGTTTATGTGCTGCAATATATCCTTCATGGTACGGTTCCCTTACTTGGCCGGCACGAATGCAGACTTGATCTCGGCTTCAACGCTGTCAAGGTTGCAGTCGGATTTGACTGCGATGCTTAAATAGTGCTGTTTGGAGTCATACAATAACAGGTTGTAGTTAGTTGTGTGGACAGCGGCAGCCTTGATTTCGCCTAACCCCATCAACTCACCGATACTGTTGCCGGTTTTTGCCAGAAAAACTCCCTTGTCCGCCAGCGCTACCGCTTCAACACTGGAGTCCTGAACCGGCGCCCCCTGTTTATCGAGTAAAACAGCATAGGTGATATTGGTGATTTCCTGCAGGCGGGCAGCTATCTTGCTCATTGTGCGGCGGGGTGTCACTGACGGGCCGGCAGATTTATTCGCTGCTGAGCCCGACTTTTCTTCATCAAGGCGCCGCAGTGCTTCAAGGAGCAGAAAATCGGTGCGATAGTGTATGGTGCAGACATTGGAAGTCATTTCAGGGTGAATGTTAAACGTGCCGCCCGGCCACTTGATAATTTCGTAAATGGCCTGCTCTCCCGATTCATCTCCCTGCTCGGCATGGATTATCTCACCGTCAACGAAATAAATCACACCCTGGCTGTTTCCATATTCTACAGAAATCGCCCCGGTATATTTATTGTGCCCTTTCAGCTGTATGACGTCAGTCAAGGAAAGACCGGCCACCGCACCCTTAAAACCGCTTACGTTTTGAGACATCTGTACCACCAGTCGGAAGGATAATGCCTTATCTTCACAATCAAAATGAGTATTTGCTATTTAAACCATAATCACGTGGCAAGTTCAAGTATGAATGTCCTGCGTCTAAAAAATAAACCCCGCCGGTTGACCGGCGGGGTAGGTTTTAATTCACGGGAAAGGAGGCTCTATTCGCAGAGGTCGAGCTTGATATCCCAGTTTTTGATCTTCATGGTGCCGTTTTTCTCAAGATTGAGATGCATCTTGAACGCGCGGTCCCACAACTGCGGCTCATGTGCTACCTTGCGGCGCAGACATTCAGCCAGAGCCATCTCGTAGTACTCGGACAGGATCGGTTTGTATTCCGGGTGAGCACATTTTTCGATGATGACCTTGGCGCGGTCGCGCGGGCAGAGACCGCGCAGGTCGGCCAGACCCTGCTCGGTAACAACAACATCCAGGTCGTGCTCGGTATGGTCGATATGCGAGCAGTGCGGCACCACGCAGGAGATACCGGTCGGGTCAGTTTTGGAAGGACGGCTCGACGGGGTATGCATCATTTTGAGGAAACCGTTACGCAGGAAGTCGCCCGAACCACCAAGACCATTGATCATGCGGGTACCGCCAACCAGGGTCGAGTTGGCATGGGCGTACATGTCGATCTCGACAGGAGTATTCATCGCGATGCAACCAAGACGACGGATCGGTTCAGGAGCGTTGGAGACGGAAAGAGGACGCAGGGTGATCTTGTCGAAATATTTGTCCATGTTATCGAAGAATTTCGGAAAACCGGGTGACGCCGAAAGCGAAAGCGAGCAGGAAGAAGCGCAGTCCAGCTTGCCGGAATCGAACAGATCGAGCATGGTGTCCTGAAGAACCTCGGTATAGACCGACAGGTTATAGAAAGGACCCTTGGCAAGACCGCCGATGACGGCGTTGGCAATGGAACCTACGCCGGACTGGATCGGCAGCAGGTTATCCGGCAGACGGCCGGCCTTTACTTCGTGGGAAAAGAAATCGATGATGTGGTTGGCGATTGCCTCAGAAGTGTCATCCTGCTCGGCAAAGGCGCGGCCCTGGTCACGGAGCTTGGACTCGACAACGGCGATGACTTTCTTCGGATCGCAGGGGATCGAGGTGGAGCCGATGCGTGAGTTAGCCTTGGTGATGTTGAACACCTGACGGTTCGGAGGGGTGCCGGGGGTGAACAGGTCATGGATGCCTTCGAAGGAGGGTTGTCCGGTGTTGACCTCAAGGATGATCCTGTCGCACATCATCAGGATCTCTGGAATGACGCCGCAGGAGGAAGTCGGGACCAGGCTGCCGTCTTCAGTAATAGCTGATACCTCGATGATGGCCAGGTCAAGTTTACCGCTCTCGGTATCCTTGGTGTAGAAGCCGTAGCCCAGATCCTGGGCGAAGAGAGAGAGGTGCTTGTCGCCCATGCGGATACGACCTTCGTTGATGCCCGCGGCGATATTTTTGCCGGTCTGGTAGGGCCAGCGGCGATCGATCATGTCGTTTTCTGCCCAGCGGTTTTCGGTCTCAGCTCCGACAGAGGCGCCGATGAACAGGTTGAACTTCCATTTGCCCTGCAGGTTATTTTTTTCAACATGCTCTGCAACGGCGATGGGTACCACTTTAGGATAACCGGCCGGCGTAAAGCCGGACCACCCGAGATTCATACCGGGCTTGAAAAACTGGACCGTCTCTTCGGCCGTCATGACCTTGCTCAAAAGTGACTTGTGGCGTACGCGGTCCTGCAGGGTACCGTAATTTTTTGTGTGTGGCATCTCCTACCTCCAGTTTGTTATTATGTTTACAGGTTAATAACCTGTGTTGAAATACTTCGGAAACGGGGGGACTGCAAAAGGGCAACTACACTGATATCAGCATGTTACAAGCATATAACCTAGGACCACACCAAAGTAGAACCGGATTTTACTCATACAGCCATGTTTCGTCAAGCTAAAAAGTATACACAATTACGTTAACTTTCGTAATCAACCGCCACAATGGATGAGCAGACCGCCTTCATATGCGGGATGACTTCACCGGCGTGATACGGATGAACCTGATAGGCCTGCAGATCTTCAAGTGTGTCAAAACGGGTCGTAAGCGCGATGTCAAATGACCGCTCCGACCTGATCATATCGATACCGACTTCGAGGTGACGCAGCAGGTCGATTTTGCCGTCCATGCTGAGCAGCTTGTTCCGGGTGGCCGCCAGATTTTCGGGGGTAGGGTCCGCCAGTTTGAATAACACGATATGGGTGATCATGGATCTGTTCCTTTCACGGATAGGGAGTCAAAGACAGGGTTCTCTGTATACATCGCCTTCATGATGCTGTCAATGCGGGTTCTGCCATCGATTTAAAGCGGGGTGTTTATGCAGGTGGGGGGAGTTGGCGGAGAAAAATCACATACGCACCGCTGCCGCCCATTTCACGGGGAGCCGGAGTGAATTCAAGAACGATCCCTCGGCCGGCATCGCGCAGCCATGAAGCAACTGCCTGGTGAAGTACCGGCTCTTCGGGAGAGTGATTTCCTTTGCCGGTGATCACCAGGACGGCTTTTTGACCCTTCTTTTGAGCGGAGTGCAAAAAGCGGGGCAGCGCCTCCAACGCCTCCTCACGAGTCAGGCCATGCAGATCAAGCTGATGACTGACTGAAACAACGCCCCGCTTCACCTGCCGGAGCCGGTTGCCGGCCAACGGCTGCAACTCGCCTTCATCAGGGACAGAATCCGTAAATTTTGTATCAAGCTTCAGCCGACCGATCTCCTGGAGGAACGCACCTTCTTCAACAACCCGCAGTTCTTCTCCCGCTTTTCCGGCTGTTTTCTGCAGCGGGTGCAAGCCGGCCGGAACCGGTTTTTTAGCGGAAGATTGAAACGGTCGCACATCCGCCACCGCCTGAAGAAACAGGTCCAGACCGTTATCGGCAACCTCCGGCGCTTTTTGTTCCGCAGGGCGAACCGGCTCTGCCGGTTCGCCCTGCGGAACGGCTATCCCCTTCAGAGCCCCAAATGGCGTGACATGAAACTCTTTCGGTTTGGGAGAATTCTGGTGACGTTGATTTTTTTTTGCCACACGCTAGTCCTTCGCCACCAGTGTTATTTCAATGCGACGATTTTTGGCCCGACCTTCTTTGGTACCGTTGTCCGCAACCGGTTTATATTCTGCAAAAGCTGCTGCCGAAAGATTGCGGGGGTCAATTCCCTGCTGCTGCAGAAACTTTGTGACGTTGATGGCTCGGGCAGCCGACAGCTCCCAGTTGGTCGGAAAGGTGCGCGCCAGCCCGCCCGTAATCTGAACCGTATCCGTATGCCCCTCAATCCGGATCGCTTTGTCGCCGACCTTTTTCAGAGTTTCAACCATCTTGTCGATGATTTCGAGACCTTCCGGCTTGACATCGGCTCTGCCGGAATCAAACAGGATAGCAGCCTCCATGTTTACCGTCAGCTTCCCCTTCAGCTCGGATATGGTAACCTGCCCTTGGGCAATCTCATTCTTCATGTTGGCAAGAAGCTGCTCATACGTGCCGCTGACCTCTTTAACCTTTTCCTCCTTCGCTTTCTGGAGCTCGGCGACATCACTGTTCAACCTGTCGTTTTCAACTTTCAGCTCCGCCACCTGCTGGCGCAGCTCACTGATATTTTTTGACAAGGTGTCTGATTTCGCCCTGAGAATCCCCTCCAGTTGTTTTTTGTCCGCGGCAAGAACGGCAGCATCTTCGGTAAGCCTGTTAAATTTGGTTTTCAGTGCGGTATTTTCCTGGACGAGCTTTTTGTGGGTCTGCTGCAGCTCGGCCAGCTCTTTTGACAACCCGTCGGCTTCCTCGACCTTTTTCAGATAGGTACTGTTGGAAACACAGCCGCCGGCAGACAGCAGAAACAGGCCACCGACAATAAAAACAAGTAAACGTTTGATCATGATCCAACCTCCGGCAGTTGATATTTTATCGACTGTATATCATACAATACGGATTTAGGCACTGCTGAATATGCAACTTCCTGAATTCATAACCGCAATAACGCCGCTCCGGCTTGACATGGCGGTGCTTTACCGCTACAAGAAACGACACAGTTCAGCTGATAATATGAAGAGATGGAGAGCAGATGGGAGCAAGAATATCATTCGTAGGTGCCGGTCCGGGAGCGGCCGACCTGATCACGGTCCGTGGCGCGCACCTACTGCGACATGCCGATGTCGTCATATTCGCCGGGAGTCTGGTTGACCGGAAACTGGTGCAGCTTTATGCAGCCGGAGCCGAGGTCCATGATTCTGCAGCCATGACGCTCTCCGAGGTCATGGCCGTCATGGTGGATGCTTTTGAATCGGGACGGAGCGTCGTCCGACTCCATACCGGTGATCCCTCCATCTACGGAGCCATTCAGGAGCAGATGGAAGCGCTCGACCGACGGGAGATCGATTATCAGGTCGTGCCGGGCGTAACCAGCGCCTTTGCCGCGGCGGCCGCACTCAAGCAGGAGTTGACCCTGCCGGAGCTTTCCCAGACGGTCATCATCACCCGTATCGAAGGGCGAACTCCGGTGCCGGAGCGTGAACAGCTGCACGCCATCGCCGCCATCGGCGCCACGATGGTGATCTATCTTTCGGTCGGCATGGTTGAGAAGGTCGTTGAACAGCTGCTGCAGGGCGCCTATACGCCCGCCACCCCGGCGGCGGTTGTCTGTCGCGCCTCTTGGGATGACGAGCAGATTATTCAATGCACGCTGTCAGATCTTGCCGCGAAAGTGCAGCAGGCGGGCATCGACCGTCAGGCGTTGATCATCGTCGGCGATGTGTTGGCCGCCCGGCGTGAAGGGCTCAAGGCAAAATCGCTGCTGTACGATGGTGAATTTTCCCACGGGTTCCGGGAAGGACATGTCGCCTGAGACGAATATCGATATGAATATCGCGGTCATTGCCATAACCAGGGGGGGAGCCTTGCTGGGTCACAGGCTGTGTAAAACCATGGCAGGCCTCGAATTCTACGTATCCCGCCGCTACGCCGGCCAGGCGGGTGGCCGCAGCATTTGTTTCGAACCGGCCGAGCTCAAGACCCTGATCGTCGGGCTCTGGAAAAAGTACGATGGTTTTGTGCTGATCATGGCAACCGGCATCGTGGTGCGGGTGATCGCACCGCTGCTGGAGTCGAAGGAGATCGATCCCGCGGTCGTGGTAATGGATGATGCCGGCAGATTTGCCATTTCGCTCCTCTCCGGGCACCTGGGGGGCGGCAACGAACTGGCCGAGCGCTGTGCATTCGCCTCCGGCGCCCGGGCGGTGGTCACCACCGCCACCGATGCCAACGGCCTCCCCTCCTTCGACATGCTGGCCAGGGAGCAGGGGTGGGGCATTGATGACATCAGCAAGGTCAAGACGCTCAACACCCTGCTGCTTGACAACGAAGAGATTGCCGTTGTCGACCCGACCGGACAGACCCGTCCATGGCTGCATGGCCGGGGGAGGATCACCTTTTACGAAACCTTTGCCGACGCTGCGGGCAGCACCGCACGCGGTTTTCTGTTTGTCACCAACCGGCATCTGCCGCAGCAGATCACGCCGGAACAGCTGCTGATCCTGCGCCCCCGCAACCTGGTGCTCGGCATCGGCTGCAATCGCGGCACACCGGGTGATGAGATCGAAGCGTTCGTTACGGCCCACCTCAAAAGGCTGTTCCTCTCCCCGAAAAGCGTGATCTGCATCGCCTCCGTTGCGGCAAAGCGCGATGAAGCCGGACTGGCAGAATTTGCTGAACGGCTGGGAGTCCCGCTGCGCTGCTTTGAGAGCGACGAGCTGAATCAGGTCGTTTTCCCCTCGCCGCCTTCCGGGCATGCACTGGCGGCGGTCGGCGTTGCAGGTGTCGCAGAGCCTGCTGCTATTCTCGCCTCGGGCGGGGGGCGCCTGCTGCTGAAAAAGGTCAAGTCCGCGAATGTCACGCTGGCGGTGGCGGAATTGATGGAAGAGCAAATCTAAGCCGGACAAATCGGAACCAAAAGTTGTTCCACGTGGAGACGCAGGGAACACAGAGGAAACCAGGAGTAATATTTTAAACTTTTCTGTTAAAGCATTTTTTTGACTTTCTCCGCGTCTCCGCGTGAGACCGGTTTGGAGTAACTAGAGATATGCCGAATAAACCGATTATCGCCATCACCATGGGAGACCCGTGCGGGATCGGCCCGGAAATCATCATCAAAGCGCTGCATGCGCCGGAAATCGGGACGCTCTGCGTACCGCTGGTAATCGGCGACAGGTCGGCGCTGGAACGGGCGCTTGCCGTCTGCGGCTCCCCCCTGAAGATCCGCGAAATAGACGCTCCCGAAGTTGCGCGGAGCGTTCCCGGTGGCACCATCCCGCTGCTGGCGCTTTCACAGCTGGCAGAGACGGACATGCCCTACGGCGCACCATCCGTGGCGGCAGGGGATGCGGTCTACCATTACATCTGCCATGCGGCGCGCCTCTGCCAGGGCGGCCGGGTTGCCGCGATGGCGACCGCCCCGATCAGCAAGGAAGCGATGCATCGGGCCGGCCACGACTACCCCGGCCATACCGAGCTGCTGGCCGAACTGTGCGGAACGGACAACTTCGTCATGATGCTGGCAGGGGATATCCTCCGGGTCAGCCTGGTGACCATTCATGAGGCGCTGGCCGATGTCCCCCGCCTCGTGACGTTCGGGCAGGTGCTCAAAACCATCCGCATCACGGCCGAAGGGGTGGCGCGGCTTACCGGGAAGGGGTCGCCGAAGCTGGCGGTGCTGGCTCTCAACCCCCATTGCGGCGAGGGGGGGAAGTTCGGCAGCGAGGAGACGGAGATCATCGAACCGGCGATTGCAGCCGCCCGGCAGGAGGGAATCGATGCCGTCGGGCCGCTGTCGGCCGACACCCTGTTCCATTTCGCCCGGCAGGGCGCCTATGACGGCGTGGTCGCGATGTACCACGACCAGGGGCTGATTCCGCTCAAGATGCTGCACTTCGACGATGCTGTCAATATCACCCTCGGGCTGCCGATCATCCGCACCTCGGTAGATCACGGCACCGCCTACAACCTCGCCGGTACCGGAAAGGCCTCGGAACAAAGCCTGCTGGCGGCGATCAGGATGGCTGCCAGGATGGTGAGGTAAAGCTTTCCGCTTGCACTAGCTCACTGTTTTTCGTAGACTCACTTTCATGACAACCTTCGAAACCATATCCGCAAAAGTCCGCGCCGGTCGGCGCATCAACCCTGACGAAGCGCTCTTCCTGTTTTCATCAAACGACCTGCTGGCGATCGGCGAACTGGCTGCGCTGGCCAACGACCGCAAAAACGGCACGAACGTTTATTTCAACGTCAACCGCCATATCAATCCGACCAATATCTGCGTCAACCGCTGTGCATTTTGTGCCTTCTCGCGAACCGCCGGCGAAAACGGCGCCTACACCCTGGCCCTCGACGAAATTTGCCGA
>JBAVTM010000167.1:0-5714 GCA_049696195.1 Desulfuromonadaceae bacterium
CCAAAGGGAAAGCGGTCGTCAATCTGGTCAACGTCTCGGCCGGCGAAAAAATTACCACGATCCTGCCGGTCAAGGAGTTCAGCGAGAACACCTATCTCTTCATGGCCAGCCAGAACGGTGTCGTCAAAAAGACCTCCCTGGTGGATTACTCCAACGTCCGCTCCGGCGGCATCATCGCCGTCAATCTGGACGACGGCGACAAACTGATCTCCGTGGCCCTGACCGATGGCAGCAAGGACATCTTCCTGGCGTCGCGGAACGGCAAGGCGATACGCTTCAACGAGGAGGATGTCCGCCCGATGGGACGCGTCACCCGCGGGGTGCGCGGCATGAATCTCGGCAAGGATGACCGGGTGATCGGCATGGAGATCGTCGACAATACGGCCGTCGGCTCGACGATCTTCACCGTCTGTGAAAACGGCTACGGCAAGCGCACCGACCTGGACGAATACCGCGACCAGAGCCGCGGCGGCAAGGGGATCATCACGATCAAGACGACCGAGCGCAACGGCTCCGTGGTCAACGTCATGCAGGTTGCGGACGATCATGATCTGATGGTGATCACCGACCAGGGCAAGATCCTGCGGGTACCGGTCTCCGGATTCTCGGTCATCGGCCGCAATACCCAGGGCGTCACCCTGATGAACACCGAGGAGAACGAAAAGGTTGTGGCGGTCGCCCGCCTGGCCGAGAAGGATGAAGATGAAGGGGACGAAGGCCTGGATGAAGGGACCGAAGAAACGGAAGCGTAGATGTAATAAAAACGCTTGTAGATAGAATGCTATAATAAAAACCGGGACGCGGCCAATTGGATGCGTCCCGGTTTTTGTATCAGGTCATATGTTCAAAATGGGTGTTGCCCATTTTGAACATATGTGCTACCGTTACATCAGGAGGTACCAGCTCATGTTGACACAAACTGATTCTCGAAGACGGGTTACCCTGCCGTCGTCATTCGGCATCAAGCCGGGCGACGCCATTGACATTGAAATGCTGGAAGATGGCCGCATCATGCTGGTTCCGGTGGAGCCGGTTCCCCGTCACCAACTCTGGGCATGGACTGCCGAAGCCAAGGCAGCCATCACTGCCTCGCTTGCCGATGTTCGCCCCTCTACTGTTGTTGACACCGACGCGCAGGCCGATGAAGTTGCCGCGAAATGGACAAATGAGAGTTGAGATTCGCCCGGCCTTCAATGAGGCGGTCATGGCAGCTGAACTGCCGGTGCGCAAGGCGGCGGCAAAGATGCTCACGCTCCTCCACTCTCTTGAACTTCCCCAATTATGGACCCATCCCGGACTGAACTTCGAGAAACTCCACGGTATGATCGAACCCTCAACCGGTCAGCAACTCTACTCTGTTCGCGTAACCGGCAGCGCCCGCGCCGTTACCTGTCTGTTTGCAGGTCCGACCATCGTGCTTGTCACCCTTCATGTCCAGCATGATAAGGCGTACCGACGGTAGGTTGGGGCGCATGCATCCTGCTCTTCTTCACCATTGAGAGTCTTGCTCTCAATCCCGATGATGTCTACGAACAAAATGCCCGCTCCCAATGCGCGGTCAGCTATTTGTAATGGTGTTGTCAGGATTGCCTTCAAATGGTTCGTGTGATAGAGTCAGTCTGCAAATAAAGAAGGAATTTAAGCGATCAAAAACATGACGATACCATTGAAGATAGATAAAACACTGCGGGAGCGGCGCCGCATCAACCGTCTGCTCGACTTTCTCAAGCGGGACGACCTGACCGGCGATCAGATGGAACGCATCGGCCGGCGGCTGCAGAAGTCCGGCAAGCGGGCGCTCTCGCCGCTGGTGCGCAAGCTCTGGCGGGAGCAGAACGGCACCGCCATCTACCGCTACACCTGCATGCTCGATTTTTTCGACGCCTCCGCCTGGATGGATCAACTGATTCAGATCACCCTGAAGCGCACGGATTTGGAGGAGGATGGCAAGCTGGCGCTGCTGGATGTGCTGCACGACAGCGGTATTGACGTCACCGCCCCCCCCTTCGCCTCGATGACCGGCTATGGCTCCCCCACGCTGGAAGGCTTTGTCGACGACTGCCTGGGTGACAACGAGCGCGGTCTGGTCCGGTTCATCGACAGTTTTCTCGATGTGGCGGACGAGTTCCGCGAGCGGATGATGGGTCGCCTTGCAGATGCCGGTTCCGCCGAAGCGGCGGCACTCCTGGAGATTCTGCTCTCTTTCGAGAAGGAGGAGATCGTACGTGAAGCGATAACCGCCCTCGGACGTGCCAAAAGCGGCTACGCCCTCGATGTCCTGCGGCGTGCCGAAGCGCGCTATGAAGGGGATCTGGCGGCCCTGGTCCGGCGCAGTATCCTGAGGCTCTCATTCACCGGAATCCGTACTGGCATCGAGTTGCCCCACTCGTTCCAGCAGCCGCTCCCGTTCCATGAAGTCTATGCCGGGCCGGTCGATTTCTACGGTTCCCGTACGCTCTGGTTCTCCTGGCGGCTGGACGATCAGGCCTTTGCCGCGATGCTGATCCTGACCGGAGAGACCGACGGCATGCTGAACGCCATCAGCTACCGGATGAAGGACCAGAAGGAGTACGGCCATATCCTGAAGGATGTGGCCGGCGGCGAGATGCTGACGCCGGTTGAACACGACTATGCGCTCGCTTCGCTGCGTGACGCGCTCCACCGGAGCCGCGAAGGGGGCTTTTACCTCCCCCCCGACTTCTACGTCGATATGCGCCTCTTCCGCCCCGATTCCCTGAAACCGGAAGCATACATTCCCCGCTTCAAACTCAAACATCTGGAAGACATCGTTGAGAAGATTCCGGGCTATGTCGCCACCAGCAACGACCTGCTCGATGAGCCGGGTCTTGAAGGGTGGGTGCTTACCGAGACGGCGCTCTATGATGCCGCCGATCGCTTCAATGCTCTGGAAACGGCCGGCGGCCCTGACACCGTGCCGCCGGAGGCTCTGGAGAGTGAGATTTCCCGCTGCTGTGACGAGCTGATTGCGCCGCGGCGTGCCGAAATCATCAAACGACTGCTTCTGACCGCCGATTACCTGCAGCAGATCGAGGGGGATGAGAACGCGGTACAAAAGACACTGGCCACCGCCTTGAGTCTCGTCGGGGGCTTTTTGCCCGATTGCCGCCACCCTTTCGTCCGGCGGCTGCTGCTTGACAGTGTGGACGCCGCCCGGCAAACGCTCGCAGAGGGGTATGATCCGCGCCTGGAGGAAGGGGATGAAGACGATGACTATGACGATTGACCCGACGATTAACCCGGTGACTGGCGGGACGAGTAATGCGTCGACTGATATCGAGCGGATCGCCGTTATCGGCGGCGGCAGCTGGGGAACGGCGCTGGCCGGACGGCTGGCGGCCAACGGCAATGACACGGTATTGTGGGCCTATGAACCGGAGCTGGTCGCTGAGATCAATTCCAGCCATACCAACTCGGCGTATCTTCCCGGGATCAACCTGCACCCGACTCTGGCGTGTACGGGGAGCCTGGAAGAGGCGGTGGCCGGCCGGAGCATCGTGCTGCTGGTGACGCCGGTGCAGGTTATGCGCGGCGTGCTGAAACAGCTCGCACCGCACATCGGACCTGACGCGATTATTGCCAATGCTTCCAAGGGGATCGAGCTCGAAACCCTTCAGACGGTTTCCCAGATCTGCGGAGAGATTCTCGGAGATGCGGCGCTGAACCGCTATGTGGCGCTCTCGGGACCGACATTTGCCCGTGAAGTTGCTCAGGAGCTCCCCTCGCTGATCGTGGCTGCCTCGCGCAACCCGGCGGCCTCTGAGCGTATTCAGGCGGCCTTCAGCTGCCCCTGTCTGCGGGTCTATACCAACGGCGACGTGGTCGGCGTTGAACTGGGGGGGGCGGTCAAGAATGTCATCGCCATCGCCGCCGGAATCTGTGACGGCCTCGGGTTCGGCCACAATGCCCGGGCGGCCCTGATTACGAGAGGTCTGGCCGAGATGAACCGCCTCGGGCAGGCCATGGGGGCGCAGGCCGCCACCTTTGCCGGACTGGCCGGCATGGGCGACCTGGTGCTGACCTGCACCGGTGACCTCTCCCGCAACCGCACCGTCGGTTTCAAGCTGGGACAGGGGATGAAACTGACGGACATTCTCGCCGAGATGCGGATGGTGGCCGAAGGGGTAAAGAGCTCCGAATCGGTCTACCAGCTTTCCCGCCGCCTGGGAGTCGAGATGCCGATCGTGGAGAAGACCTACCAGATCCTCCACGAGGACAAGCCGGCCCGGCAGGCGGTGATAGAGCTGATGGCGCGGGATCTGAAGGCGGAAGGGTGACTAATCCGATAGAATAGTTTGCAACCAATGAAGACCCCGATTTCGGCATATCGGGGTCTTTGCGTATATCCGCGATCGGAAAGACGCGGCATGCAACGTCTCTACGTGAAATTTAAGGAGAATACTACAATGCGCATAGGGCACGGCTACGACGTCCACCGTCTCGTGGAGGAAAGGAAACTGATCATGGGGGGGGTTGATATCCCGTGGGAAAAGGGGCTTCTGGGGCATTCCGACGCCGACGTGCTGCTGCACGCCATTGCCGACGGCATCCTGGGGGCGATCGGTGAGGGGGATATTGGCCGGCATTTTCCCGACAGCGACCCGGCGTACAAGGGTGCGGACAGCATGAAGCTGCTGGCGCATGTGGTGGCGCTGGCCGACGGGCGCGGCTTCAGGCTGGGCAACCTGGACGCCACCATCATCGCCCAGATGCCGAAGATGGCGCCCCACATTCAGCGGATGCGGAAAAATATTGCCGCTGTGCTGAACGCCGACATTACACGAGTCAATGTCAAGGCTACGACCGAGGAAGGACTCGGTTTCAGCGGGGCCGGCGAAGGTATCGCCGCCCATGCGGTGGTGCTGATGGTCACAAAGGTATAAACAGGAAACCCGGATAAATTAAAATATTGCTTTGAACCGCAAAGACGCTAAGTATACCAATACATTGATACAGAAAACCCAAAATGAGTACAATCCGAATGCAAGATCTTTTCTTTCTTTGCGAACTTAGCGACTTTGCGGTAATAAACTGTATTTCAGAATAACTGCTCTACAACCCCTTCCCCGCCAGCTCCTCCACCAGCCTCTTCTGCTCGCCGTTCAGCGTTTCAGGAACATGGACACTTATCTTTACAAACAGATCGCCCTTGGAGTTTGAGCCGAGCGACTTGATGCCGCACCCCTTCAGCCTGATCTTGGTGCCGGGCTGAATGCCGGCCGGCACTTTGATCCGCTTGTCACCCTCCAGAGTGGGCACATCAAGAGAAATCCCCAGGCAGGCCGCACTGAACGGTATGGAGCGTTCGACAAACAGATCGCCCCCCTCGCGGATGAAGACCGGGTCGGGCAGGACATGGATGATCAGGAACAGGTCGCCGACCGGCCCGCCGGCCTCCCCCTGGCCGCCTTTGCCGGTGATACGGATCTTGCTGCCGTTATCGACCCCGGCCGGAATTTTTATCTTCAGCTCTTCCCGCTGGCCGTTCCGGCGGAAAGCGATCTGCTTTTCCGCGCCCTGGGCGGCATCGCGAAAGGTGACGGTAAGCTCCATTTCGTGGTCGACTCCCCTCTGCGGGGCCGCCCGAAAACCGCCCCGTCCCCCGCCGCGGCCGAATGATCCGCCGAACAGGCGTGAGAAAATATCCTCGGCACTTCCTCCACCGACCCCCCCCCCATATCCTTATAGGCGTTGCC
>JBAVTM010000168.1:0-12314 GCA_049696195.1 Desulfuromonadaceae bacterium
GCCTCAAACGAGCCTGTTTATTAGTTATTTCGATTGGAGTAGCGACGCGCCTCTGCCGCTTCGGCACGGCTGAAATTGCGCGGTATGACAAAGACCTGGCCGGGCCAGAGGCGCTTGGGGTCGCGGATCTGATCGCGGTTGGCTCGATAGATAATCGGCCAGAGTGTGGAATCATTATAAATTTCAGTTCGTGCGGAAATCTGCGGCAGGGTTTCGCCACGCCGGACGGTATACGAAGTCGGCAACGGTGGCGGCGGTGGCGGCGGGGTTTCTTTGGTTTTTTTCTGCGCCGCAGCGGCGGCTTCAGCTGATCTCGCCAGTTGCTGGGCTCTCAGGCGTATCTCGGCTTCTGCGGCTGCTCGCATCAGCTGTTCTTCCCTGGCTTTCGCAGCAAGTTCCGCCTCACGCTGCTGCTTCTCGGCAGCGATCCGCTTCTTTGCCTGCCGGACTTCTGACTGAAGCACCTCCGCCTTCTGGAAAGCCAGCTGATAATACAGGTCTGCGCCCTTGTCATCTTCACGAACGTGATAGAGCGCTTCGCCATGCTCGAACGTCTCCAGCAGGCTTCGATACTCCTGAGGAAACATCGCCGGAGCTTCCCGGCGGCCGAGCTCTTCAATAAGTGTAGCCGTCTTGCTTCGCCAGGTGGGGACAGGTGTTGAACAGGCCGCCAGAAGTGCACAGGACAACAGCATGCAAAGAACCTGGCGGCACATTCCGAGCATGATCAACCCTGCTTTTCGGCCAGACGGATACCCAGTTCGCGGAGTTGTTTGGTGTCGACAGGAGAGGGAGCCTCCGACATCATGCAGGTCCCCTTCTGGGTTTTAGGGAAGGCGATGACGTCACGGATTGAGTCGCTACCGGTCAGCAGCATTATCAGGCGATCCATACCGAATGCGATGCCGCCATGCGGCGGTGTACCGAACTCAAGGGCGTCCAACAGGAAGCCGAACTTGCCGCGGGCATCCTCGACGGTCATTCCCAGCAGTTTGAACATCAAAGACTGGACATGCTCCTGATGAATCCTGATGGAGCCGCCGCCGATTTCGCTGCCGTTCAGCACCAGGTCATATGCCTTGGCGCGACAGCGCCCCGGATCGGACTCGATAAATTCCAGATCTTCATCCATCGGTGCGGTAAATGGGTGGTGTACCGCACACCAGCGTTTATCATCCTCATCCCACTCCAGCAGCGGAAATTCGGTTATCCACACAAAGCGATACTCATCCTTGCTGGTCAGCTTGAGGAGGTTTGCCAGGTGGTTACGCAATCTGCCGAGAGAATCGTTGACTACCTTGGGCTTATCGGCCACGAAGAAAAGAAGGTCACCCTCTTCGGCACCGAAGGAGCTGTTCATGACGGCGATCTCTTCTGCCGTAAAAAATTTGGCAATCGGAGAATGCCACTCGCCATTCTCGATCTTGACGTAGGCGAGCCCCTTTGCTCCGTAGATCTTGACGAACTCCGTCAGATCGTCGATCTCCTTGCGGGAGAACTTCGCGCACCCCTTGGCATTGATACCTTTGATTATCCCCCCCTTGGAGGCGACATCGGCAAATACTTTAAAGCCGGAGGCTTTTACGATATCGGTCAGATCGCAGAGTTCCATGCCGAAACGGAGGTCCGGATTATCGACGCCGAAACGACGAATCGCCTCGGCATAGGTAAGGCGCTCCACCGGCAGCTGAACCGCAACACCTTTCGCTTCGGTAAAAATGCGCGCGATCAACCCCTCCATGACCGTGATGATATCCTCCTGGTCAATGAAGGACATCTCGCAGTCGATCTGGGTGAACTCCGGTTGGCGATCGGCACGGAGATCCTCGTCACGGAAACAACGCACGACCTGGAAATATTTGTCAAAGCCGGAAATCATCAGGATTTGTTTAAATATCTGGGGAGATTGCGGCAGTGCATAAAAATGCCCCTGGTTAATACGGGACGGGACCAGAAAGTCACGCGCCCCTTCGGGGGTGGATTTGGTAAGAAACGGGGTTTCAAGTTCGATAAAACCGGTGTCGGTCAGGTATGAGCGGGTCAACTGTGCGACTTTTGAACGGAGGATCAGGTTATACTGCAGCTGGGGACGACGAAGATCAAGATAGCGGTATTTCAAACGGATATTTTCATTGATCTCACTATGTTCATCCAGCATAAACGGGAGTGGCTTGGAACGATTGAGCAGTTTGCACTCCAGTACCTGGATTTCAACCTCGCCGGTCTTCATGTTCGGGTTGACGGTTCCTTCCGGGCGCGGGATGACCTTCCCCCTGACCGCCAGTACAAATTCGCTGCGGACCGACTCTGCAACAGCATGGCCGGAAGGATTGACTTCCGGATCAAACACGACCTGGGCTATCCCCTCGCGATCGCGCAGATCGATGAAGATGAGACCGCCATGGTCGCGACGGCGCAGAGCCCACCCCATCAGTATCACCTCGCTGCCGATATCTGCAGCTTTCAGGTCACCGCAGTAATGCGTCCGTTTCCAGTTTCCAAGTGTATCCATACAATCCTCCGATTATTGAAATATTATTTAGTGTATAAGTCGTCCGATATTCCCGAACCGCGGCATGAACTTTTCCCGATCCCATGACCAGTACTTGATAAATGCCAGCCCCTTGATCTGATCGCGCCGGACAAATTTCCAGAAACGACTGTCGTAGGAGCGATCGCGATTGTCCCCCATGACGAAGTATGAACCTGCCGGCACGGTAACCGGTCCGAAGGTATCGCGCGGGTTCATTTCTTTCGGGATAATATCCTTTTCCTTATGTATCTCATGAGGGTTCTCATACGGTTTACCGTTGACGTAGACCTTCTTTTCCTTCCCCTCCACCACATCACCGGGGACACCTACCACGCGCTTGATAAAGTCCTTGCTCGGGTCTTCCGGGTATTCAAAAACAATCACATCCCCCTGACGCGGGTCACGAATCGTCAGCACGCGTTTGTCGACAAAAGGTATCTTGGTGCCGTACATAAACTTGTTGACCAGCAGATGGTCTCCGATCGCCAGCGTATCCTCCATCGACCCGGACGGGATCTTGAATGCCTGAACAAGGTAGGTACGGATTACCAGGGCGAGCAGTACCGCTATTAAGATCGACTCGGCATACTCGCGAATCAGACCTTTCTTTTTGACCAGCGCCGGCTGCTGCGAAGAGAATTCTGCCTGCTGTGCTTCCTGATGTTCTTCCATGCGGATTCCTTTATTACCTGTAGTCGGTCAGTCAACCTTCAAAATTGCCAGAAACGCTTCCTGCGGCAATTCAACATTGCCGACATTCTTCATCCGTTTTTTGCCCTCTTTCTGTTTCTCCAGCAGTTTGCGCTTGCGGGTGATATCCCCGCCGTAACATTTGGCAAGGACATCCTTGCGCATCGCCTTGACCGTCTCGCGGGCAATAATCCTGTTGCCGATAGCCGCCTGGATGGCCACCTCGAACATCTGCCGTGAAATCAGCTCCTTCATTTTAGAGACCAGATCGCGGCCGCGGAAATATGCTTTTTCCCGGTGCAGGATCAGTGACAGCGCATCAACGACTTCTCCGTTGATCATGACGTTCATACGCACCAGATCGCTCTGCCGGTACTCCAGATGCTCATAATCGAGGGAGGCATATCCCTTCGTGATCGACTTGAGGCGGTCGTAGAAATCGAGGACGATCTCGTTCAACGGCAGCTCATAGATGATCATGACGCGCGTCGGCGTCAGATACTTGATCTCGCGCTGCACGCCGCGCTTGTCCTCACAGAGCGCCAGCACTCCTCCGACGAATTCATTCGGCACATGGATATGGGCCAGGATGAACGGCTCCTCGAGAAATTCCGTACTCTGCAGCTCCGGCATCTGATTGGCACTCTGAATCGAGTATATTTCGCCATTCATCTTGTGGACACGGTAGACAACGGTCGGAGCGGTGGTAATCAGGTCGAGCGAGAACTCACGCTCCAGCCGCTCCTGAATGATTTCCATATGCAGCAGGCCGAGGAAACCGCAGCGGAACCCGAAACCGAGCGCCAGTGATGTTTCCGGCTCGAAGGAGAACGAGGAATCGTTCAGTTTCAGCTTGGCCAGCGCGTCCCGCAGCTGTTCGTACTGAACGGTATCGATCGGGTAGAGGCCGGAGAACACCATCGGCTTGACCTCCTTGAAGCCTTCCAGCGCCTTCTCGCATTGGCGATGCAGCAGGGTCACCGTATCGCCGACCTTGGCATCGGCAACGTCCTTGATACCGGCGATAATGAAACCGACCTCGCCCGCCGCCAGTTCCGGCACCTCAACCATCGTCGGCGCAAAGACTCCGACTTTCAGCGCTTCAAAAGAGCTGTTGGTCGCCATCAGCTGGATCTTGTCACCCTTCTTGAGCGTGCCGTCAAAGATGCGCACGAGGATGATGACCCCCTGATACTGATCATACCAGGAGTCAAACAGCAGTGCCTTGAGCGGCGCATCGGGGCTGCCGACCGGGGGCGGGATCTTCTTGACGATCTCCTCGAGGATCTCGTGCGTGCCGATCCCCTCTTTGGCGCTGGCCAGAACGGCATCATGGGCATCGATGCCGATGATGTCCTCGATCTCCTGCTTGACCCGTTCCGGATCGGCGGCAGGCAGATCGATCTTGTTCAATACCGGAAAGACCTCAAGGTTTATATCCAGAGCGAGATAAACGTTGGCCAGGGTCTGGGCCTCGACCCCCTGGGATGCGTCAACCACCAGCAGTCCGCCTTCGCAGGCAGCCAGCGAACGTGACACCTCATAGGTAAAGTCGACATGACCGGGGGTGTCAATCAGGTTAAGAACATAGTCAATGCCGGCGTCGGAACGGTAATTGAGCCGGACGGTCTGGGCCTTGATGGTAATGCCCCTCTCCCGCTCCAGATCCATTTTGTCGAGGAACTGGTTCTGCTTGTCCCGGTCGGAAACCGTTCCGGTGTACTCAAGGAGGCGGTCCGCCAGGGTCGATTTGCCGTGGTCGATGTGAGCAATGATGGAGAAGTTGCGGATTCTGCTGATTTCCATGAATTCCTTCGTGCTCTTAAAAATTAGGACTGTGAAGAATAAATAAAGATGGCGGGAAAGTAAAGGGGAAAAGGGGTGCAGGAATGTCAGAGCCTGTCACCGGCAATCGTCCGCAAGCGTTGGAACGGATGATGGGCAGACAATGTTCAGGGCACCCAAAGCTCTGCACACATCCTGATGTTATAGCTACTGGGCCTCATTTTTTCTCCTGCTGCAAAGGTGCTTGCGCGGGCATTTTTGCCGATCGGGTTTCTACGCGCTTTCGGTAATTAGCCCCATCTTTCCTGAAAGCAGGGTAGACTTGGAACGCAAGGGGTAAAGATAGTGCCAGGATCACGCCGCCGGCAACACGTGACACCCTGGAACCAAATAGTGTCGGGATTAGCGTTAGAACAACCGCAACAATGTATGAGATTAATTGACCCGCAGGCGACATAACGATGAGGCCGAGGGAAGTAGCAGCTGCCGCGGCCCATACAAGTGCGGATGCAGATTGAGAATTCATTTTCATTTCGACTATTCCCGAAATAATCGGCGCGCTTTAGAGCGTCCTGTACTTGAAGTTTCTACTGAGTTTGACCGGTTTCAGTTCACCGGTTTATAAAGAACATAGTTGTAGCGTTTGTTCGGATCGAATTCGGAATCGTTGATCGGCCTCATTACCCAACCATTTAAAGTAGAGTATAAATAACCATTCCTGAGATCAAAATAAGCCCATACCTGCAGCGCGTTTTTCAAAGTCAATGTATTCACCTGGAACCAGCGCATATCGGTGACCTTGGGTCCCCAAGACTCGCCGCGAAGGAGCAACTCTTGCCCGTACGAGCTACTGCCCCATAGTTCGACTCGCTCATCGAAAAATTTCCAGTATATGGGGACATGGAAATCAAAACTGAACATGTAGAATGTGCCGCCGCCAAACAACTCATTCTGATTTACCCCACCGTCCCAAGAATTATTGTTGTAGCCAAGATTCTTTTGCTGGTAATTGCGATTGTTGACGACATTTTTAATATTGGTAATCACATCAAGCTTGGCCTGTTGGGCCTGTCGCTTCTCCTCCACGGCGCTGACAATTTTGCTCTGTTCAGCTTTCTTGGCATAAGCTAACTGGGCATCTGCTTTGAGAGAGTAGATTTTATCCTGGGCCTCGCGGCGCTCGGCGGCGGAAAGGTTGAATCCAAGGTAAAGCTTGAGGTCGTCCATGGCCGCTTCAAACTCGCCGGCGCTTTCACGCGCGATCGCCCGGTTGTAGTAGGCATCGGCGAACCATGGGGCGATGTTGAGGGCTTGGGTGAACAGCTCGACGGCCTTGCCGGCTCCGGCAGGACCGCTGGCCCTTTTCAGGATCGTCGCTCCCATCACGAAAGGCTCGCGAGCTTCTTCCGGGATCGCCGGTAACGGTTTGATGCTTGTGGCGAGATTGACAATCTTCTCGCGCAGGGCGTTGTCGTTCGGCGTTTTCTGCAACTGCTCGACCATCTGCTGCAATTGCTCGCGCGTGGATTGGGCATAGGCGCTCGTGGCCAGAGCCAATAATGTGAGGACAAAAATGATTAGCTTGCCGGTAGATTTCATAGTTTGTTCTCCATCATTCAATCTTGTTTGCGAAGGGTTTCATGATTACGATGAACCCCATATTGGTCCTTATATTCGTAGTCCCATCCGATTTCAGACTCTCTGATGGTTCCGAAGAGGTTACCGTTGAGGTTATTAATCAAATATCTTCCTCTGATTACATTGCTATCGACAGAGAACCGCCCGAACATATCTTCATCGCCTGTACATGACCATACCCCACCGGCCCGTCGGCACCACGTCTTATTAAAGCTATCAAGGATGGGATCTGAATCGGAAACCATGTAGGCCACAATCTCCTCTCCTTTTACCTCGAACCGGTAATGAAAATCTTGTATCCAACTACCGGTCCCGGAGCTCTCTCCTGCTCTCTGTGGTCTTCCGTTAACGAAAACTTTCCAGTTGCCCGCCAGGCTCGGACTCTTCTTGGCGGCAGCCATTTCTTTCTTCGCTTCCAGCGCATAAATTTTATTCTGCGCCTCGCGCGCTTCGGCACTCCCCGCTGGCACCGAAGCCATGTAATTCCTAATCGAGGCAATCGCCTCGTCTAATTTTCCTGCCGTTTCCAGCGCAACGGAAAGATTGAAATAAGCATCACCCCACCACGGCGCGACGCGTAGCGCCTCACGGTAGGCGGATATCGCAAGCGCGTAGCCGGAGGCGTCCTTCGCCTCCTTCTGGAACACGTTGCCTTTTACGAAGGGCCGGTTTGCCTCCTCCGGAATCACCGGAGCCGGTTTGATACTTGTGGCGTGCTTGATGATTTTCTCGCGCAGGGCGTTGTCGCCCGGCGTTTTCCGCAACTGCTCGACCAACTGCTGCAACTCTTCGCGCGGGGATTGGGCATAGACATTTGCCATCAGAGCCAACAATGTAAGAATGACAAAAATGAGCCTGCCAGTAGTATTCACAGTTGTTCTCCCTCATTCAGTTATTTTTTCCGGAGCGATGGCTGTTACTTCGCGCCGGAAAGATTGCACTTGGCGGCTAGGATGCAGCATATCCTGTCCTACACTTCGCGCTTCTCCGTTTCATCTGGATTGCTTAACGGGTAGAAGTTGGAAAGACCCACGTTAATTATCCCCGATCGCTATTGTTTTGTGTATGTATCAACATGCGAACCGTAATATTTCGCGAGAGGACAAAATAACGGCCGGTTAGGATTTAATGGCATGAGCGTATATTCAAGCGACAAACTACGACCATCCGATGAAACTGCACCCCGAACTTCATAGGTTCCGCAAACTGCGTTATTGATAATCTCCTCAGAGGTAAATCGCAATTCCGACCCTACAAGCTTTATGTCGCGCACATCGGTGGATGGTTGTTCTTGGCTGTTATCCGCGCTATATGTGATGCTCCAGCCGCTGCCCGGTCGATGTCTGACGTGGCGCCGCAGCACATGCCATTCTCCACCGCCGCCCAGAGCCGACCTCTGCCAGGCTCCCTCAAAGCGCCGGATTCCGTCCTCGGCTCGGCTTATTTTGTCCTGCTCAGCCTTCTTTGCGGAAGCTAACTGGACATCGGCTTTGAGTGAATAAATTTTGTCCTGCACTTCACGGCGCTCGGTATCGCTAAGTTTGAAATCGAGGTAGGTCTTGAGGTCGTCAATGGCCGCCTCGAACTGGCCTGCGGTCTCCTGTGCGATCGCGCGGTTGTAGTAGGCTTCGGCAAACCACGGGGCGATATTGAGGGCCTGGGTGAACAAATCGACAGCCTTGCTGACCCCGGTAGTATCGCTGGCTTTTTTGAGCACTGTCGCTCCCATGACGAACGGCTCGCGTGCCGCCTCCGGAATCGCCGGGACTGGCTTGAGTTCCTGCACCAGCTTGATGATCTGCTGCCGCAGGGCGGGGTCGTTCGGCGTCTTCCGCAACTGCTCGACCATCTGCTGCAACTCTTTGCGCGGCGACTGCGCATAGGCACTCGCGACAAGAGCCAACAATGCGAAAGAGATAATGATGAGCTTGCCGGTAATTTTCATAATTGTTCTCCATCATTCACTTAAATATGGCTGCGTCGGCACTAGTCATTGAAGGAATAGACCGATGACACCAGCCCGTCCGATCCAAATTCCAGATTACAGGTGAACCGCCCGAACGATGCCGAATCATGCACGAAGGCGCGACCTTCGATCAGTGAAGAAACCCGGTAGCCGTGCTGCGTCGCTTGTGTCTGGACCTGTGCCAGCGAAGTACCGACCGCGAGCGAACTGCAAAAACTCTGCATTTGACCGGGTCCGGCGACAAACGGCCAGAAGAACCAGCCAAGGACGGCCAATAACAACACCCCAAGGGCAACGCCGATGCGCTTGCGGCGCGACGAGATCATCATGGTCTCCAGACTCCTAACTTGACTCATGCGAACCGCCCAATGGGGTTGATAGCCATCACTTCGCTCCCGAGAGTTTGCGTTTGGCGGATAGCCCGTAGATGCGATCTTGCACTTCGCGCTTTTCCGTTTCGCTGGGATTGCTTAACAGGTAGAAGTTGAAGGCTTGCTCGGCTTCGTCGTATTTTTCGGCCAGCTCCTGCGCGACGCCGAGGTTGTAGTAGGCATCACCCCACCACGGCGCAATTTTCAGCGCTTCGGTAAAGCTCTGTGCGGCAAGGGCCTGCTGCGCCGGATTCTTCGCCGCTTTCACAATGGCCGTGCCTTCAACGAAGTGTTTACGTGCCTCTTCGGGGATTGCCGGGGCGGGCTTTAACTCGCTGGCGAGTTTTATGATGAGGCTGCGGCTGGCGCGGCGGTTGTAGCCGTGGTCGAGGCGGGTATCGCCGTCGTTTGGGTTATCCTTAAACTGGGTAGTCAGTTGTACGAGTGCTGCGCGCGGATTGGCTCTCGCTTGTTTGAGCATGTACTCGCCCAGCAGCTCGGCAACGTCTTTCCTTCCTTGAGACTCCGACCTCAGCAGCGGGGTTTTCCCAAACTTATCTTTGGCGTTGACATCCGCACCTTTGGTCAGCAACAACTCGGCAACGTCTTTCTGTCCTTGAGCCGCCGCAACATGCAGCGGGGTTCCCCCATACGCATCCTTGGCGTTGACATCCGCGCCTTTGGTCAGCAACAGCTCGGCAACGTCTTTTCTTCCGAAAAACGCCGCCAAATGCAGCGGGGTTCCCCCAGACTCATCCTTGGCGTTGACATCCACGCCTTTGGTCAGCAACAACTCGGCAACATCCTTTCCCTCAATCGCCGCAGAATGTAGCGGGGTTTTCCCAAACGCATCCTTGGCGTTGACATCCGCGCCCTTGGTCAGCAACAACTCGGCAACGTCTTTCTGTCCGTGATACCCCGCCACATGCAGCGGGGTTTCCCCCTTCGTATTCCTTGCGTTGACATCTGCGCCCTTGGCGAGTAGCGCTTCAACTGCTGCTTTGTCTCCTTTTCTTACCGCCGCAACTAGCGGACTGTCATCAGCCGCGTAGGCACTCGCGGCCAACGCCAAAAAAATGAAGATGAGAATAATCAGCTTGCCGGTAGTTTTCATTATTCGTTCTCCTTCACTCTGTTATTTGGTTTTCCCGGACTCCACCGCCGGTTTGGGCGTGATCGTTGGCCTGTTTCCGGGAAACATCAGGAGGCTGTCCTGAGGCTGCGGCACCTCAATGAGCTTCCATCCTTTCCTTTTATGTAAGTTGGAGATTCCTGATCCGAGTTTTCGGGAACCTGTATCAGTTGTCCGTCCTTTCCGATTATGAAGGTTGGAGTCGGCTTCGGTGCCGGAACAGGTGATGCAGGCGGTTCATTCCCGGGGAACATAAATAAGATATCGGACTCTGAGGGCAACTGCATGACCCTTCCGTCCGGTAGCTTTTTAAAAACTGGCGCTGCCTTGCGCAAGTTTTTCCCGTCCGGAAAAAGGAACTTCGACCACGCTCGCTGGCTGTGTATTTTCGTTGAGGTCATCGCATAAGTCTGCGGATCAGCATCTTCGGGGATGTCTTCGTCAGTAAAGGGTTTGCCGTTGATACTGTGTTGCACGTGCTGCTGCGAATAGTCGGCCAATGCAACGAGGCGTTGCAGACCCGGATTGCCGGGGTCGCGATTCAAGGCGTCTTCAAACCATGCCCTCGCCACCTTCCAATCGCGTTCCATGACGGCTTGGAAGCCTTTGCGCACACGATCACTCACACCGGCTGGTGCATTCGGATACGCCTTGGCGATGGCATTTTCAGTGGCCTTATCCAGGCCAGAGGGTACGTTGCGCGCATCCACCACAGAGGTGTCGGTGTGGGGCGCGGGCCTGCCCGGCTTCGAAATAATCCCTTTCAAATTCGATTTTCCTCCTAAACCGGCTGGCTCGTTGCGGTTATCCTCCACTGAGTCGCTGCCCCGAAGCCCCTTCAGCCCAGTGCCGCTCGTGTCGAATCCACTCCCCTTGAGGCCAGAATCATCTGTACCCGAGATGCCTTTCAGTTGATTTATCGCCGTGCCAGTCGATCCCTTGAGCGTCTTCACGGTCGCGTCGCGGCCTTTAATGAACTCGTCGTTTTTGCGCTTTTCCTCGGCCTGAAGTTCGAGTTCGCGCTTGATGCGCTCTGCTTCGGCCTGGCGTTGGCGTTCGGCCTCTGCTTCCCGTGCCTGCTGTGCAGCGCCATAGTCGTAGCTGGGAGTGGCATTACCACTGCCGGTTGAGGAACGGGTGCCGTAACAAGCGTCTTCACAACTCGCATTGTTGCCCAGCGGTTTGGACAAACCCGGGCAGGCGCACATGGTCTCCCCCACCCAACCCCCGAACGCGACTGACGGCGCGAAAGCAAAGCAGGCAATACCCAGCATTATCCCAAAAATCTTGACGTGGTATGTGTGTTTCATCATTTTTCCTCTCAACAAAGCGCAGAGCGGGTCAACCCCGCCATTACTAAAATCATCGTCCGCGGTGTATGGAATGTCCTTAGGGTTGCTTACGGATAACGAACCGCCCTATCACTGTAGAGTCATACGCGCAGGACTTGGTATCGGCCGTATTCCAACCCCGTGGATCCCAAATTGAGGGATTATCGTACCAACCAGTTGTGGTTAAAGTTATCTCGTTGCCATCAGCAGAAAGCGTCGCTACGGCCGGAGTTTCGCGACCTGTGCACGCCTTTATCTGCGTTCCTGCCACATAGACGCCCGCGAACTCGCCTTTTGCCGCCTTTAGCCGGTATTCTCCCCAAAAGGCCGGATCCAGGCGGACTGTTCCTTCTCCGGGTGTTACATATTGATAAGCCGAAATTTTGATCGTATCTCCCTCCGCTAGCAACCGGTAATATTGCACCATTTCGCCGGCCGCCTTGACCCATGTTCCTTGCAGCCTCGCCAGATTCGGTGCGCGCGGCTCGACCAGTGCTTTCTCGATACCAAACTCAAGGCCGGCAATACGCCGCTTGACGTCAGTTATCTGCGCGGGATCGGTGAGGCTGGTCAGATAAAAGCCGCAGTGGCGCTTGGCGGCTTCGAATTTGCCCGCTTTTTCGTAGATCGTACACAGGTCGGCGTAATAACCCGGCACCCACGGCGCGGCGGCGACGGCTTTTTCATACTCCTGCGCCGCCACAAGAAAATCGTTTTCCGATTTGGCACTATTGAAGGCAAACTGCGCGCGCCCTTCGAAGGTAATTGCCGCGTCGGGCAATGCGGGCGCCGGTTTCAGCGTCGGTACCAGCTTGATGATCTGCTCCCGCAAAGCATTATCGCTTGGCGTTTTTTTCAGCTGTTCGAC
>JBAVTM010000169.1:0-2739 GCA_049696195.1 Desulfuromonadaceae bacterium
TGCCGCGGCTGTCGACCAGCAGCACACTGATTCCGGTCGGCGTATTGTGGACAACGCGCGGGACAATACTCTTTACCGTAAACGAGGCATTTGGTGGAGAGCCGATCTCGGGCATTTTAGGCGGCGGCGACTCGTTATAGCGGCCCAGTTCCCCCTGGAACGATTCTCCCTGGGCAAGATCAAGATAGCCGATAAACTCGGTATACACACTGATCAGTCCACCGAGCAGAATCAGAAAAAAACTGAGATGAAAGAGCATAAAGGCAATCGGCGCACGACGGTTCTTCACGCCATAAAAACCGGCTGCATCGCCCAGTACGGTGTAGCGACTTTTCCGGAGCAGCCCGATAATCTTCTCTCCATCCAGATCGCCCGGCAGGGTGTATGAGTTCCTGAACGGGTACCCCCCGACAGTCACTGGATCAGCAATTTTCGTATCAGAGAGCGTTATCCGGTTTTTGATGATGGGCCAGCGCTGCCACAGAACCAGCGACAGATTGAGGAAAAACAGCAGCCATAACGTTATGGTAATCGGTGAGGTGTAGATCGTGGTCAACCCGAGTGCATCAAGAAAAGCCACCAGTGAGGGAGAATTCCGTTGCCACTCAAGATAAATGGTCTTTAACAGTCTCTGCTGGGGCACCCAGAGGCCGATCGCAAAAATCAGTCCGAGCAGGCTGATGAGCAAAATGGTAAAGCGGAGGGAACTGAGATATTTTAGTAATTTATTGATCATGGGTTTTAGGCGGAAGGCAGAAGTCTAGAGGTTTAAACAAGCCCTTAAACCCCTGTCTTCGGCCTTCTTTACCTTACCTGAAATACATGCAGACTTGTATTAACAACAAGATTGACGCCAAAGAAGCAGATAATAACACTGCTTAGAGCGGCAATTGCCAGCCAGGCCAACCTTTTTTCACGCCAGCCGAAGGTAACCCGCAGATGGATGGTGATACCGTAGGTAAGCCAGGATATAAGAGACCAGGTTTCGACAGGATCCCAGGCCCAATAGCTCCCCCAAAGATCTTTTGCCCAGATTGCTCCGGCTGAGATCATGATGGTATCGGTAATGAAGCCGAATACAACATAACGGAAAATCAACTCGTCTAAACGCCCCAGGGAGGGGAATCGATCATATGCAGGATTCGGAACATCCAGCGCTTCACTCTTCTGTTTCAGCAGAAAGACCACTCCCGCCGCCATGGCCAGGGAATAGGCGCCAAAGGAAAGCCAGGCAAAATAGACATGGATATACAACCAGATGGTTTTCAGGCTCGCAGCCATGGGAGTCAGTGCAGGGTTCTGCATATAGCCGTAGCCGAGCATTATAAGCACAAGTGGAACGGTACCGACCGCTAACCCTTGCAACTGTTTGTTCTGCCAACCAACAAACAGGGTTCCGGCAATAATGAACCACCCCCCCATCAATGCATATTCATAATGACCCGACCAGGGAAGATGCCCCGTTGCATTGAATCTCGCGCCAATTGCAACCGTATGAGCCAGGAATCCAAAGGCGACCAGCAACGTCACCTTCGAAACCACCTTGGGGTTCTTGAAAACAAAGGAGTAGATAAATCCGCCCCCCGCCAGTGCGTAAACCACCATTGCCGTCAAGTAAAAAACCATTTCCCAATAGGCCATTTGCGTATCCTTTCATTAATTTTAGGCTGAATGCTTCATTAGCCCTATAGGATCTTTTCCGACAACCCTCACCACGCACCCTTCAGGCGCTTCTTCCAGCCAAACCCGCCGCGGACGGATCGCTATCCGCAGCAAAAGGCCGATGACCGCGATAGCACCGCCAAAAGCCAAAAGTCCCTTGTGCCGTCTGTGAATGACATGAATCTCGGACCATTGCCCCATCTTCGCGCAGGAGAGGGTATAATCACCCTTCACCACCTGCTGGTCAACCTGAAACGCCAGGTCGGTAACAACCTTCTCGTTACCCCGGGTGATAACAACCATCAGCATGTTTTTTTCCGGTTGGTAATAGACCCCGCCACCCAGAACAACCCCTTGGAACAGGCCATAAAAACTGTATACGCCACGCTTCTGCACAAGCGGATCGAGTACAACCAATTCATCGAATAGTACAATCCCGGAATCGCTGTCTTTGATCACGATCTCGGGATGAAAGACAAGCTTCGTCATGGAAATATCAAAGGCGCCATAGTTGACCGGTTTCCCGGGTACAAGCGTAAACTTCTCTGTTTTGCCATTTTCCGCAGTCAGAACAATTTCCGTTGCCCCTTTCGGGTACGTGCTGTCCGGGAGAGATTGGCTGATGATCTGCATCCTCGGCAGCGAGACAGGACTGGCAGCCAAAGGGCCTTTTTTGATGCTACGGTAAGTCTCTACCTTGTTCAGATTTGTCGCCGGGCCCATACCGTCCAGCAGCACTCCGGAAAACTGCCGCAGGTTATCCCAACTGCCGATGGCAAGGAGGATAAACAGCCCACCGTACATAACCGTGGTGCCGAAGTAGCCGATGTCTCGCCGTTCGCAGTAGCTGCGGGAAGCGTCGAATAAGTACCCTGCCTTTCCCAGCAGCGCCTGCACTTCGGCAACCGGCGAGGGGAGTGTGACGCTCTGGTGCGGCTTGCAACAAGCGGCCCCATACCTGACGGACTTTCCCAGTCCGGCACAGTAGCGAAGCAGTCGACAGGCAACAACAAAGGCAAAGCAGATATTGTTAACGAGAAGCGGCGTGGTAGATCTCACCAGAGGAAGGCGAACATG
>JBAVTM010000170.1:0-2281 GCA_049696195.1 Desulfuromonadaceae bacterium
GCTGCTGACCCCCTTTACCCGCGAGACTCCGAAGGTCGCGTCAGCAGAGCTGAAGTCGTTTGCCGCAAACTACAGCGAGGCGGAATTCCAGCAGGTGGTAAAGGAGGTCAACCAGTCCCGGGAGACCCTGATGATGCGGGTGATCCAGACCAATGAAAATTTCACGATCAAGGATTTGCCGGCTATCCGCAAGGTCTTTGCCCGGATAAACCGCCAGAACAGCGCACCCGGTTCCAGGGTCCAGGAAGCCGACGGCCGGTGGCAGACGCTATGAAACGTCAATCGATACAAAATCAGTCCCCTCCCCCCTGGTGGGGGTGGGTTAGGGTGGGGGGGGAGATTGGCAAGAACTCCTCACGTTGCCGCTTCTCCCTCCCCCTAACCCCCTCCCATCAAGGGAGGGGGGATGTTCTTGTTGGCAGGTGCATCAGAGTTGCCCTAGTTGCGCTACTTCTGCTGATCTGTACGGGCGTGGCTCAGGCCCTCCCGCTGGGCGATGAGCTGCTGGCACCGGCGGCGCCCCGGTCGGCGCCCCGTTCCCGTCCGGAACTGCTTCCCCGGCCCGCCATCTTCAGTTCCCGCCAGGTCCTGTACGTTGCCCGCGCCGCCAACGGCACGCGGATGGTCACCGTTGAACGGGGGGACAAGGGGGATGAGCTCTGGCTTCACTCCTTCGCCGCCGTTCCGGAACTGCCGCGACTGCTCCATTCAAGCCCGGTCCGCCTGGCCGCCCCGGCCCTCAATTCCGACGGAACGCTCGTCGCGTTTGTTGATGCACAGGATGATGTAAAGGGTGACATCTGGCTGATTAACCTTACGAAATCGGATGCAGTTCCCCGGCGCCTGACCGACCGGGAATCTGCCGACGATGCGCCGGTGTTTACGGCCAACGGAACGGCGGTCGTGTATCAGCGGCAGCGTCCGGGATCCGGGACCCGTGAACTGGTGCGGATTGTCCTCGCGGACAACCGGAGCGAACAGCTGCCGATCGGAATCGATGCCGCATTTGCGGCCCCTTCGCCGGACGGGAGCAGGTGGCTGTTCGTGTCGCGCAAATCCGATCCGAACGGCGATCTCTGGATGTGGAACGAACAGGGGGGAGGGCTCACACAGCTGACGAGCGGTGCCGAGCGCGATCTCTATCCGGCCTGGGAGTCTCCGGATACGCTCCTTTTCACCCGCCAGAGTGCCGTCGGGGGTAACGCCGCGACCGGTCAGGAATCGGGGCAGATCTACCGGCTGCAGCTCAAGAGGGTCGGCGCTGACGGCTTTCCGTTTGCCTCTCCCCTTACCTCCGCCGCATTGATGGCGGTGGCGCCGCTTCCGGCGGGAGACCGCTTTTACTTCGTCGCAGGACTGGCCGGTGGCGGACAGGTGATGACCCTGCCCGCATCCGGCGAAATACCTGATCGCCCGACCGTTGCCGAACAGTGGGCGCTGGCGCGCATACTGCTGGAGCGTCAGCCGCCTGATCCGGCCCATGCCCGCCTGGCTTCCGCCCGTGTTCTGGCGCGCGAAGAGGCGCCGACGCCGGAGGGGGCGCTGGCCGGCCTGGCGCTGGCCGGTCTGATGGAACAGGCGGGGGAAGCATCTCAAGCCGGGGAGCAGTACGGGACGGTTGCGCGCCGCTACAGCAGTTTCCCGCGGGAAGCGGCCTTGGCGGAAATCGCCCGGATCAGGGTGCAGGCGGCACAACGCTGCGGCGAAGTCGTTCTGCAGCAGCGGCGGCAGGAGATCCTCCGCGGTGCGGAACAGGCCATGAAAGCCGCGGCGGAGGGGAAGGGCGACGACGCTACAGCCCGTTATCTGATCGATACGGCCCGGCTTCTGGCCGATTTCGGCGGTGGCGCCGCAGATCAGCTGACCGCTGTCGGACTGGCTGAACAGGCGGCCCGCCTGAAGGATGCCTCCCGCCCGCTCAAGGCCGAGGCGGCCCTGCGCCGCGCCGTGCTGCTGGCAAAGCTCGAAGGGGGTCCGGGGGCGATCAGCGCGCTGGTTGACGTCGCAACGACGTACGGTGATCAGGAGGAGTGGGCCGAAGCGGCGATCACCGCCGTCCTTGATCAGGTCTCCCCCCGCGATCACTCCGATCAGGGTGCGCTTTCGGCACTGGCGGAGCGCTACCGGACGATTCTCCCCCGTCTGGCGATGGGGGCCTGGAACCGTCAGGGTGACGTGGCGTATCGGGCCAACGAGTGGGCCAAGGCCAAGGATGCCTATCGCACGGTCCTGGAAAAATTCCCCGTCATCGCGACTCCGACCGCGGCGGCGCGCTTCTCCC
>JBAVTM010000171.1:0-5054 GCA_049696195.1 Desulfuromonadaceae bacterium
AGGAAAAGGTGATCTCAAAAATGCCTTTTCCGAGTTCAGCAAAATTTCCCACAATTCACCCCAGTATTTTGAGGCGGTCAGCCATATCGCACTTATACTGAAGGAGCAGGGCAAAACCGACGCTGCAATTGCCGTTTTCAAGGAAGCGATTGAAGCAAATCGGGAGAATCTCGAGCTGTATCTGAATTTATCCTCCCTGTATGAATCAATTGACAGAGCTCAAGCCGGCCTCGACTTCCTTCTTGAGCATGAAAAGCTCTTCCAGAAGGAGTCTCGCCTGCACTTCCGGATCGGTGTGCTGCTGGACAAACTTGGCAAGCGTGCCGAATCAATCAAACGGATGAAACAGGTATTGCAGCTTGATCCGAAAGATGCTCAGGCACTCAATTATCTGGGGTATTCGTATGCGGAAATGGGAATAAACCTTGAGGAGGCCCTGAAGTATATCAAGCAGGCTGTTGCCATCCGGCCGCGCGATGCCTTTATACTCGACAGCCTCGGCTGGACCTATTTCAAGCTCAAGCGCTATGACGAGGCGGTGGAGGCGCTCGAAGAGGCGATCACTCTGGTTGATGATGATTCCACCATCGTGGAGCATCTGGGTGACGTGTATGCCGCACGCCGGGCCGTCAAAAAGGCTCTGAAGCAGTATCAAAGGGCGCTGGAACTGGCTCCCGAGCGGAAAGAGCTGGTTGAAAAGATGCACAAGCTCAAAGGGGAGCAGAGCGAAAAATGATGCCGTCACCAGGCGTGCGCTGCCTGCTGATGGCGCTGCTGTTCGGTGCCGTTCTCGGTGCGTGCAACCGCTCCGAGACTCCACGAGCACCCGTTGTTACCGCATCATCTGCCGTACCCGCCACCGGTGATTCACTCGTTGAAGGCACCATTGGCGAAGCCTCCACCCTCATTCCTCTTCTCGCCACCGATTCGTCATCCCATGCAGTGGCCGGTCAGATCTACAACGGCCTCGTCAAGTATGATAAGAACCTTACCATCGTCGGTGATCTTGCCGAATCATTCGAGATCTCCACGGATGGCCTGACCATCACGTTCCATCTTCGCCACGGTGTAAAATGGCATGACGGCGCTCCGCTGACTTCAAAAGATGTGCTCTACACGTACCGGGTCACGGTAGACCCCAAAACTCCCACCGCCTACGCCGAAGATTTCAAGCAGGTAAAAAGCATCACGGCCCCCGATTCACATACGGTGCGGGTGACGTATGACTCGCCTTTTGCGCCGGCCCTGGCGTCATGGGGGGTGAATATACTCCCCGCTCATCTTCTGGAAGGGAAAGACATTACCAGGAGTCCTCTGGCCAGGAATCCGGTCGGCACCGGCCCCTACCGCTTCAAGGAGTGGGTTTCGGGTCAAAAAATCGTGCTTGAAGCGAACAATGATTATTTCGAAGGGCGTCCCTATATTGACCGGTATATCTATCGTATTATCCCCGACAGCTCCACCATGTACATGGAACTTAAAGCCGGGGCGATAGACCTGATGACCCTGTCTCCGGTTCAGTATGCCCGTCAGACCTCATCCAGAAGTTTCACCAGCCGTTTCAATAAATACCGGTATCCCTCTTCCAGTTATCTGTACATGGGGTACAATCTGCGTCACCCGCTGTTTAAGGACAAGCGCATCCGGCAGGCCATGACCGCCGCCATCAACAAGGATGAACTGATCCAGGGGGTGTTGTTCGGTATGGGGCAGCGTGCCCACGGGCCGATCGTACCGGGACGCTGGGCCTATAATCCCGCTGTCAAAGATATCGGCTATGATCCGAAGCGGGCAGCAGAGCTTTTGGCAGAGGCCGGCTGGAAGGAAAAAAACAGCGACGGAATCCTCGTAAAGGATGGCAAACCATTCCAGTTTACCATCCTGACCAACCAGGGGAACCAGCAGCGCCTGATGACGGCCCAGATTATCCAGCAGCGTCTGCGCCAGGTCGGGATTGATGTCAAGATTCGTATCGTTGAGTGGGCCGCCTTCCTGAAGGAATTTGTCAATAAAGGGAACTTTGAAGTCGTACTGCTGGCCTGGAGCATCTCCCAGGACCCGGACATGTATGATGTCTGGCACTCAAGCAAAACCAATATCGGCGAGCTTAATTTTGTGGGCTACAAGAATCCCGAAGTCGATCGCCTGCTGATCGAGGGGCGCAGCACCTTCGATATCGATAAGCGTAAACGGGCGTACTTCCGCATTCAGGATATCCTTGCCGACGAGCAACCGTACACTTTTCTCTACGTGCCGGACGCGCTGCCGGTCGTAAGCTCCCGTGTTCGCGGTGTCGAGCCCGCTCCGGCCGGTATCGGTCACAACCAGATCAAATGGTACGTGCCGAAAAACGAGCAGGTGTACTGATTATGCCCCGTTATCTGATAAAACGCATCCTGATGCTGGTTCCGCTGATGATCGGCATTACCCTGATCACCTTTTCGGTGATCCACCTGGCTCCCGGCGAACCGGTCGAGATGCAGATGGCGATGAATCCGAAGGTCGGTAAAGAGGCGAGGGAGCGGCTCACGAAGTTTTACGGCCTCGATAAACCGCTGCATGAACAGTACTTCAGCTGGGTCGGTAAAATTGCACGGCTTGATCTGGGGCGATCTTTTTCATCGGATAATCGTCCGGTGCTGGACAAGATTACGGAGCGGCTGCCGGTTACCATTTCGTTAAACGTGGTTGCCCTGCTGATCGAATTCGGCCTGGCGATACCGATCGGGATACTGGCCGCCACCCGCCGCGATACGTGGCTTGACAAGGGTATCACCGTCTTTGTCTTTGTCGGTTTTGCCGTGCCGACCTTCTGGCTGGCGCTGCTGCTCATGTATTTTTTCGGTGTCAGGCTGGGATGGCTGCCGATCTCGGGTCTGCATACGCTGGGGAGTGACTCGTGGGGGACGCTTCCCTACCTGTGGGACCTTGCCAAGCATCTGATTATGCCGGTCATGGTGGCGTCATTCGGAAGCCTGGCCGGACTGTCCCGCTATATGCGCTCTGCCATGCTGAACGTCATCAGCCAGGATTACATCACCACCGCCCGTGCGAAAGGACTGCCGGAGAGGACCGTTATTTATAAACACGCCCTGCGCAACGCCCTGCTGCCGCTGATAACGCTGCTCGGTTTCTCAATTCCCGGCCTGATCGGAGGCAGCGTTATTTTTGAGACCATTTTTGCCATTCCGG
This sequence comes from Desulfuromonadaceae bacterium, assembly GCA_049696195.1. Classification (GTDB taxonomy): domain Bacteria; phylum Desulfobacterota; class Desulfuromonadia; order Geobacterales; family Pseudopelobacteraceae; genus JACRCG01. The sequence continues at coordinate 3,193 of JBAVTM010000171.1, forward strand.
GGATGGGTCAGCTCTTTTATCAGGGGGTCATGTCCCGGGACTATCCGGTCGTCATGGGTATTCTGGTGATCGGGGCGTTTTTGACCCTGATCGGCAATCTGCTTGCCGATCTCTGCTATGCCCTGGCTGATCCGCGTATCAGACATGGGGAGGGGTAGGGGAGATGGATATTACACATTCATATCTGGTATCGATCTTCTGGCCGCGTCTCCGGCGTAATCGTCTGGCCCTGTTCGGCGGTAGCGTCGTTCTGGCGCTTTTCGCCGTGTCGCTGCTGGCGCCGCTGATCGCCCCGTATGATCCCAGCGCCATCAACGCCTGGAAGGTGCTCTCATCCCCTTCGTGGCAGCATTGGTTCGGTACAGATGAACTTGGCAGGGATGTTTTCAGCCGGGTTCTCTATGGCTCACGGGTATCGCTCAAGGTTGGATTTGTCGCGGTAGGAATCGCGGTTTCGATAGGAACCGTGGTCGGTCTGGTGTCCGGATATTACAGCGGTCTGGTCGATGCCACGCTGATGAGAGTCGTGGATATCATGCTTTGTTTTCCGGCCTTCTTTCTGATTCTGGCGATCATCACCTTTCTGGAGCCTTCGATCTGGTACATCATGATGGTGATCGGCCTGACCGGCTGGATGGGAGTGGCGCGTCTGGTTCGCGCGGAAACCCTCTCGATTCGTGAAATGGACTATATTCTTGCCGCACGCTGCATCGGCTGTTCAAACAGTCGCATCATTTTTCGTCACATTCTGCCCAACGCCGTCTCGCCGGTGCTTGTCTCCGCAACACTCGGCATCGCCGGCGCCATCCTGACCGAATCGGCCCTGTCGTTCCTCGGCATCGGCGTGCAACCCCCGACGCCCAGTTGGGGCAATATCCTCACCTCCGGCAAGGATTACATCGAATTCGCCTGGTGGCTGTCACTCTTTCCCGGAATGGCTATTCTGGTGACGGTGCTCGCCTACAATCTGCTGGGAGAGGGGATTCGCGACGCTCTCGATCCCCGCGTGAAGCGCTGATCCATTCGAATGACGAAGGCCGGACGTCTTGTCCCAGGCTTCCTCCCATAATTCAACCCCCAAAAGCAAATCCCTCCAACGGTCGCAAAATCTAATTTCATTTTAAAAACGTGCATACGATTTTAGATTCTTATCAAAACAGTTCACAAATAGTTCCCGTTTTGTCTCGATATTTAAAAAAATACTTCTGTAATAATCGGCAATTTAAACAATGATTGCACGATATATCAGATTATAAATACCTGATTTTAAAGATAAATAAAAAAAGTATTAAACCAAATAAAAAAAATATTGACAAATATATAACAACGTACTAAATATCTCAAAACTACTGTAATACCCCATTTTATTTTAGATATTGCAAATTTCATATTATGAAAGGGAATTACTCAATGACAAGAGAAAAAGGCGCCTATTCGGTACAGGCCGTTATCAAAGCCATCGACCTGCTTGAAACTCTTGCTCAGGATGGAGAGAGTCCCTCTCTTGTGATAATAGAAAAAAAACTCGATTTGAGCCGTAATAAGGCATTTCGATTGCTCGCTACACTCGAAGACAAGGGGCTCGTGGAGAGGAATGCCCTGACCGGCACGTACAGTCTGGGTCTCCAGGCGTTTCAGATGGCACAGCATATCCTGGGAAGCACCAATCTGATCCGGCTGGCTCATCCCGTTATGGAGGAACTGGCACATAAGCTGAATGAGGCGATTTACATAACCGTCATGAATAACGATGAAGTTTTGTTTCTCGACATGGTGGACTCGTTCCAGCAGGTGAAAGCGGTGGACCTTGTTGGCAAACGGTTTCCCTTTTTCACGAATGCCGCCGGAAAGGTCCTGAAATC
>JBAVTM010000172.1:0-2507 GCA_049696195.1 Desulfuromonadaceae bacterium
TTCCCAGGACGGCCCGATCGAGCTCTACGAAAACGGCGCACAGATCTACCGGTTCGGATAAACGGCGTCGAACCGGCAATAGTGGATCGCCGCCCGGATATCCGGTTTCAGTCCGGGCAAAAAAACAGGCCGGGTGGATTTCCCCCCGGCCTGTTTTTTCAATTGTGGTTACGCCATTCAGATCGCCTCGAAATACGCCCGGGGATGCTTGCAGACCGGGCAGATCTTGAGCGCTTCCTCCCCTTCGTGGATGAAACCGCAGTTCATGCATTTCCAGCTGACCTTCTCGCCCCTGGAGAAGACCGTCCCGGCTTCCACCTCATCCAGTAATTTCTGATACCGTTCCTGGTGATGTTTTTCTATTTTACCGATGGATTCGAACAGAAAGGCGATTTCCGCGAAGCCCTCTTCCTTTGCCTCGCGCGCCATGCGCGGGTACATGTCCGTAAATTCTTCGGTTTCTCCGGCTGCGGCAGCCCTCAGGTTGTCGGCGGTTGAACCGATGCCGGAGAGGTGCTTGAAATGAAGCTTGGCATGCTCCTTCTCATTCTCGGCCGTTTCGAGGAAAATGGCGGCGATTTTTTCGTACCCTTCCTTCTTCGCCACCGAGGCGAAGTACGTGTACTTGTTGCGGGCCTGGGATTCGCCGGCAAACGCGTCCTTCAGGTTCTGCTCCGTTTTTGTCCCCTTGATGTCAGCCATGCGGTAGTCCTCCTTTTGATGATTCCAATGGAAAAGAGTATAGCTGACAGCGGTGCGGCTGTAAAGGGAAGCGCGTGATGCGTCGCCCTGCAGCCGGTCGTGAACGCTCCACCCGGACCGGATTATCCCCCCAGCTCTATCGCCGCCCACCATGCCGCGACCACCAGAGCCATGCTCAGGGCGGCAAGCAGGAGGTTCAGAACCGCTCCCGGACGCCCGTATCTCCCCACCATAAATTCCGCGGCTGTCCCGAAAAATACCCCGCAACAGAAGCCGAACAGGTGGGCGCCCAGGTCGGTATTCTTCCCTTCGGTTCCCAGAATCGCCAGCAAAGCAACTCCGGATGCGACCGGTATGAACCAGCGCCGTTGCAGGTGGTGACGGTAGCGCACCATGCTGATGGCCGCCAGGATGCCGACCGCGCCGAAAACGGCGGTTGACGCACCTACCGAGCGGTGTGCCGGTGATTGCACCCAGGCGTTGATCAGGTTGCCGAACGTGCCGGAAGCCAACAGCAGGCTCCAGGCCAATCCGGAGCCGAGTTCACGGCAGAGCAGAATGATGAAAAACCCGCCGATCGTCAGGTTGCTGAGCAGATGCATCAGGTCGGCATGCAGCGTAAGAGCGGTAATGCACTGCCATGGCTCCCCCCCCAGGATTTTTTCGGCGTGAGCCGCGCCGAGTTCGTTCAGGTCAACTATGCCGCGACCGGGGAGGGAAATTCCGAGCAGGTTCAGGTTATGAAAGATCGCCAGGAGAATCAGGATCGAAAGGGTCGGCAGGATGTTCTCGACCAGCTGTCGGGAGGCCGGCAGTGAGGGGGGCCAGTTCCGGTTGGCTTCTTCGTACAGCTGCAGTTCGCGGCGGGCGCTCTCCAGCTGCTGCTCCGGCACCAGCAGCCGCCACCCGGCGCCGTCCGGTTCGATGCAGCAGGGGATCGAGCGGGAGTCCAGCACGAGCGCCATGGCTCGCGCCTGACTCTTGGTCAGAAGCGCGCCGTCTGCCGGGAGAACCGGCCTCCAGGAGCCGTCACCGTCCAAGTGCTGTATATCTGTCAGGTCCATGGATGCAACTATAATCATTACGGAGCGGAAATGCCATGTGTGGATCAAAATAAACTCTGATAAAACAGGAATCGCTTGAGATGACTTAGTAATCGGCTATAATTAAACGCTATGTGGATTTATATTTTTAATCCCGCGGAGACGGCGCATGAACATTGAGCGTACCGAATCACAAGAGATGTTTCGCACCCTGTTCGAGACCATGCACGAGGGGTTTGCCATTCATGAGGTGGTGTTTGACCATAACGGGAAGCCGTTCGACTGCCGCTACATCGACATCAACCCGGCCTTTGAAAAGCTGATCGGCCTGTCCCGTGACAACGTGATCGGCAAGACGGTGCGGGAGGTGCATCCACAGATTGAAGAGTATTGGATTGAAACCTTCTGTCGTGTGGCCGCCAGCGGGGAACCGGCCGAGCTTGAAAACCATGACGGGGAACGGGACCGTTACTATCGCGCCCGCGCCTATTCAGCGGGGCCGAACAGGTTTGTTGTGGTGTACGAGGATGTCACGGTACAGAAGAAAACGATGCTGGAGCTTACGCGTCGTGAAGAGCAGCTCCGGGTGCTGTTTGAGACCTCCCATGCCGGGATCATCATGGTGGATCCGTCCGGGACCATCGTGTTGGCCAACAACCGCATGGCAGGGATGTTCGGGAGCAGTATGGAAGAGCTGCTCGGTTCGCGCTATCCGGATCATGTCTGTCCGGACCAGCGCAGCTCCGGAGACGACCGGATGCG
>JBAVTM010000173.1:0-22674 GCA_049696195.1 Desulfuromonadaceae bacterium
TGGTTGACAATCCGGATTCCGGCCGGGAAATTTCAAGTGAAAATCTGCATTTCCTTCAGCTCTTTGCCAATCAGGCCGGCATGGCGATAGAAAATTCGATACTGTATAACCGCATCGAAGAAGCCCATGAAAACCTGCGGGATGCCCGGGAACGCCTGCTGCAGGGAGGGCGCATGGCCGCTATCGGCGAAATGGCGACAAACATGGCCCACGAGCTGAAAAACCCGCTTATCACCATCGGAGGATTTGCCGGGCGACTGTTCAAGTCACTCCCCTCTGCGACACGGGAACACCAGTATGCCGGCACCATCGTCTCGGAAGTCAGCCGACTGGAGAAAATGCTGGCTGAAATTCTGGCGTTTTCACGCAAGCCGACCATCTGCTTCAGTTCCTGCGACCTGGAGGAAATCATTCAGGATTGCCTGGAAAGTTGCGCCACCGCTTTTGAGGATCATAACATCGAGATCTCGCTTTCCAGCGCTCCCTCCCCTCTGGCCGTTTCCGGCGACGCGAATCAGTTGAAACAGGTTTTTCTCAACCTGATCCTGAACGCCTGTGATACGATGCCGAGCGGGGGGAAGCTGATACTGACCCTCGAAAAAACATCACGCGGCAAGAAAAAGGTTATTGCAACCATCGAGGACACCGGCGGGGGGATACCGAAAGAGATGCTGCCGCAGATATTCAACCCGTTCTTCACAACGAAAAATCATGGCACCGGCCTTGGCCTCGCGATTGCAAACCGCATTATCCTCAATCATTTCGGTTCGATTGAAGTCAGCAATTCCGGACAGGGCGCTGTCTTCGCGGTAACATTGCCGCTGGCAGAATATGCCGAGTCTTGACAAGCAGCATGAGTGCGTAGAATATGACTACTGATTTATAATCGTTTCATGGGGCTGTAGCTCAGCTGGGAGAGCGATGCGTTCGCAACGCATAGGTCGACGGTTCGATCCCGTTCAGCTCCACCAATTTTTTTCATCGGAATAGGGTTCACCCGCCGGTTCGGCGCGTTCCGGCCGGGCCATGCTGCGCGTGTCCGCGGCCGCATACCGAACCATTCCGCTGTGCGTTGTGCCGTTTTTTTATTCCGTCCATTCCGCCGTGAGGCCTGCTGATGCACCCCTGCCGCACCGCACTGATATATTCCCCGCTTTTCGGCACGTTCAATTATGGCGAAAGTCACCCGTTCAAGCTGCAGCGTAACCGTCTGGCGTACGATCTGATGGACGCCTACGGCCTGCTGGAACTTCCGCACATGCAGATCCGCGACTGCCTCCCCGCGTCGGAGGAGCTGCTGCTGTCATTCCATGACCCGGCCTATATTGCCCGTCTCAAGGAGTTCAGCGTTTCCGAGGAGCCGCGTGCCGATTTCAGATTCGGCCTGGGTGATGCGGAATGTCCGGTTTTCCCGGGGTTGTATGATTACGCCGCACTGGGCGCCGGAGCTACCTTCGAAGCGGTTCGGCTGGTAGAGGAGGAGGGGTTTGATGCCGCCTTCAACATGAACGGCGGCTGGCATCATGCCCACCGCGCCAAGGCGTCCGGTTTTTCGTACCTTAACGACGCCGTGGTTGCAATCAACTGGCTGGTTGCCCGCGGGCGGCGGGTGCTGTATCTGGACATCGATGCCCACCACGGTGACGGTGTCCAGGAAGCATATTACGACACCGATCAGGTGCTGACCATATCCATCCACGAAAGCGGCATCTATTTTTATCCCGGCACCGGCTTTGAGGACGAAATCGGAGAAGGGCGCGGAAAGGGGTATTCGGTCAATATCCCGCTGCTGGCACACACGGATGACGCCATCTATATGAAAGCTTTTGATGAGGTGGCCTACCCGCTGATCGCCGCCTTTAATCCGGACATCATCGTCACCCAGATCGGCGCCGACACTTTCCGCACCGACCCGCTCACCAATCTGGAGATTACCACCCACAGTTACCGCGAGATGCTTGCAAAGATAAAGCGGCTCAAGGTTCCCTGGGTAGCGCTGGGGGGTGGGGGGTACGACCTGATGAACACGGCCCGGGCCTGGACACTCGCCTGGGCGATCATGAACAACGTCGAACTGAACCCGCGGCTGCCGCCGGCATTTATCGACAAGATCGAGCCGCTTGGCTACCGGAACCGGGTCCTGCTGGACGCCCTGCACTGGGCGGATGAGGAGGAACGGACGCTGGCTCTGGCTGCGGTGGAAAAAAGCATCGGCCGCGTAAAAAAAACGATTTTCCCTGGTATACTCGGACGCCATGGCGCTACTCCCCCATAACAGTCAACTGCTGGATGCCGCCGGCCGGCCGCTTTCATCAATTCTGGCAGTCAACCGGCTTGATGAACCTGAAAAGGAGCGCATCTATTCCCGTCTTCTGCCGCAGCGCCTGCGTGATGTTCTGGGGTTGGCGGAAAACAGTCTCTGCAACTCCGCCGGGGAGCGGCTGGTTTCCATCATCGCTCCCAAGGGATTATCGCTGGTACGGATTGAAGCCCGCTCGAAACCGGAAAACGGGGTGGTCGTTTTTTTTCTGGAACTGTCCGACACCCAGTTTCAACAAATGGAGCTCAGCTTCTGTATCGTTCGTGATCCACATGCCCCGCGCTACGCCGTCGATGTCGATGAACGGGGAGTCAACAACTGGTTTGCGTCCCAGGGGCGCAATATTCCGGAAGAGTTGCGCGCGATGCGGGCGGGGCTCTTCCCCAATCAGACCCACCACGGGCTGCAGCTGTTTGTTACCTTTTTTCCGCTGATGGAGCGTTTCACCGATTCGCTCGGGATACAGATGATCGTGGCCGAGCCGCTCTCCTACGACAATGCCATCCGCTACGAAAAATACGGCTTCGACTATCTGCGCGGCAGACGGCTGATGCTGGAGATCGACCGCGAGTTCCAGCCCGGGGGGCGGTATTTTTCACGCCTGGATGGGTCAAGCCCGTTCCGGATGCCCGGAATGGAACGCACCGTGCACGGGAGAAGCTGGGCGATCCACGACGGCATCATGGATGAACCGTGGGACGGAGTGCAGATCTACCGTATGATCGGTGTTCATGCCGGTATTAACACCTTCCCGGGAAGAGAGGAAGAAAGACGATGAACCGTGAGCAGCAGACACAACCGACCCCATTGGCCGGAATCAGGTATTTCACCCCCCCGGACGACTATCTGCTCCGCGGCAGGGACGGACGGGTCGAGATTTTATGGGGTGACAGGCCCCCCATCCCGCTGCTGGAGGAGGATTTTGCGGCGGCGGAAGAAATCGGCGGGCCCGATTATGATATGGTGGGGCGCGGCATCTACCAGGCCCTGCGTCTCAATCCGGACTGCGCCGGCGCCGCCGGGTATGCCGCCGTGCTGAAAGATGCCTACCCGCATATCGTTTCCGAGCTGGGGGGGCAGATCATCATGCTGGAAGCCAGGGAAGTCGACACCCCCTACCTGGACCGCAAAATCAACTTCCTCAAGATCATGGCGCTGCTTGATCCCGCCAACCCCGCCCTGGCACTCGAAATAGCCAGAGCCTATGTTGACAAAGGCACCCGTTTATCCAGCATTCAGTTCGCCGTGACCTGCTGGTACGCCGCGGAAAAGCAGCTGAAAACGGCGATGGCGCTTGATCCCGGCGATCGTCATACCGCATACGAATATGGTGAAGTGCTGTACATGCTGGGCCGCTACGAACAGGCGGCCGGGATCTGGAGCGAAGTAGCGGTTCTTCTGGAGCCTGCGGAGCGGGCGCGGGTCGAGGAGCGTGTCGCCGGGATACGGGCGGGCAAGATTCCGGCCGTGCCCCCGCTGGACTATCTCACGGCACTCTCGGTCGCCGTAGAACAGCATCTCGACGGTTTCAACGGCGAAGCCGCTGCGATCATTAATGACGTGCTGGCCGATCCGATATTTGCCGCCCAGTTTCCACTGAATGAGGTTTACTATCTGCTCGGAACCTGCTATCAGGAGATTGGTCTGATGGACAAAGCGGCAGAAGCCTTCAAGAGGAGTTGACCTATGTTCGGTTTCAGTGCGGCAGACTGGATTTTCTGCGGATTTATCCTGCTGGTCATCTTTGTGTGCGTTGCCATCAGCGATATGCGTAAAAAGGGAGGCCGTTGATGCTGAACGGCGGTTCGAGGCGGGCACTGCGTGGAAGATAGCGACATTCATAACGGGCACGAACTGCGCCGGCCGTTGGGGATAACCCTGCTCGGCGGACTCTATCTGTTCTTTTTTCTGCTGACGGTCTCCAGCTACGGTCACCCGATTCCGTTTTTCGGCACCATCCATCATGGCACAACGGCTGCCGCACTGGTATTTTTTGACAGCCTGATCTGTCTCTACCTGTTTCTGGGACTCATGAAGCGCCAAACCCTGACATGGTATCTGCTTCTCGGTTACAACGCCTTTGAAACCGTGAATACACTGACAAACCTGCTGTTCATAACCTCCGCCGAGCTGGAGAACGTCGTCGGTGAGAAGGTTGATTCCGCAGGGGTGCTTGCCAGCAATATCAGCGTGATGGTGGCTATTCTCCTGCTTTCCGGCTTTATTTTCCGCCAGCGGAGCTACTTCACCAACCGTTCGAAGTACCTGTTCTAATATTAAAGGCATGAATACTGCACTTTACCCTGAGCTTACGCGATCTTCAGTTTGAACGTTACCTCGCTCCGCCGCCTGCGGCGAGAGCAGACGAATTGCCGGGTTGATGGTAAAGATGGCCATGAAGCGTTGTATATCCATACTATTTCTGATCTTCTGCGTCATCGTTCCGATGGCACTCCCCGCGCGATCATGCGCCGTCACGATCGCCGCCATCATGAGCAGCGATCAACCCCGCTATCATGAGGCGCACCGCGCGTTTGTCAAGTCGATTGCCGCCCACGGCTATACCCCCCCCTCCACAGAAATAACCCTGCATACTCCCAACTCCGATCCGCTTTCCTGGGGTGCAGAGGTCCGTAAACTGAACGGCTCCCATACCGACCTGATCGTTACCTATGGTGCCCCGGCTTCATTGGCTGCAGTACGTGAAGCGTCAGGAATTCCGGTCGTTTCCGCCGATGTATTCGCGCCCGAACAGCCGGTTAAGGGGCTCTGCGGCGTCAGTTCACGGGTTTCGATGGTAACCCTGATCAAAACGCTGCGGGAGATACGCCCCTACAAGCGTATCGGCGTACTCTACAGCCCGCGCGAATCCGGATCGCAGCAGCAGCTGGACGATGTGAAGAAGTTTGCCGCGAAGCTCGGAATAACCGTGCTGGAAGGGAGCGTTTCCTCCGTGGCGGCCCTCGACGCTGAACTGAATTGGCTTTTTGATAAATGTGAAGCCGTGGTTGTTACGGAGGGGGGTGTTTTTGGCCGGCAGTTCGAGCGCATCAGCGCCCGGTCAAAAGCCAGAAAAATCCCGATCGTGTCCACGATGCCGGATGGAGCCGAAAAGGGCGCCATCGTGTCGCTTGAGATCAACCCTCAGGAGCAGGGGTACCTGGCAGCGGAAATGGCGGTCCGGATTCTGGAAGGGGCGAAGACCGAGTTTCTTCCTTTGATCCGCCCCCAGCGGGTCGACTTGGTCATCAACATGCGGCGTGCCCGTGAAATCGGGATTGAAGTGCCGTTTGCCGTGCTGCGCAGCGCAACCCACCTGATAAAGTAGCCCCCATTGACATCATTTTTATTTCCCGGCCACGCCGAATACGCTATACTGTCCAGCTATGGGAAGAATACTGCTAATTGACGATGATCCGGTCTTTACCCGCTTTCTGGCGACGTACATAGCTGACAATTTCCCGCTGCTGCAGGTAGAGATCTGCAACAATCCGGTGTCGGCGCTTCATTCCATTAAAGCCGGCGGCTATGATCTGATGCTGATCGACCTTGAAATGCCGGCCATGGATGGGCTCAAACTCCTCAGATTCGCGGTGAGTGCCGGCATGGACAAAAACCGGATCGTGATACTCTCGGGGAGGGATGCCGACTTTCTGCACGAGATCTGTCCGATGGGCACCTGCCTGGCCGTGCTGAACAAGTTCGAAGCCCGCCAGAAGAGCGTTCTGGACATGGTATTCAGCTCGCTTAACCGAAAAGCGGCAGCGGCCTGACCTGCCATGACCGATCTGCTGAAAACAGCCGCTGTCCTGATATTGATTATTGTACTCCTGCGGCGCAAGGTATCGATGTCGGCGGTCATGCCGATAGGCGCCCTGGTGCTCGGCATCATCTACCTGACTCCGCCGCTTCAATTCCTCAAGGCAACCGCGGTTGCCGTTTTTGCCCCGAAATCCCTCGAAATGACCCTCACCCTTATGCTGACGATGGTGATGGAACATATCCTTCGCACCACCGGCATGCTCAAGCGCATGGTCAGCTCACTCTCGTCGGCCGTCCCCGACCGGCGTTTTGTCATGGCCGCCATGCCGGCCATGATCGGCATGCTCCCTTCACCGGGCGGCGCGGTTTTCTCGGCTCCCATGGTCAATGAAGCGGCAGGGGATGCCGATGTTGGCCCTGAGCAGAAGGCCCTGATCAACTACTGGTACCGCCATATCTGGGAGTATGTTTCACCGCTGTATCCCGGCATAATTCTCGCTGCCGGCATTACCGGCCTTTCCACCCAGACCCTGTTCATCGCCAACCTCCCCTTTGCCCTCTCCGTGATCGGCTGGGGGGCGCTCTTCTGTTTCCACGGTATCGGCCGCGGAGAGCCGCTGCTCTTGTCAAGCGGGCGCAAGCGTGAGTTCCTGACGTTTATCGCCACGGTCTCCCCGATCATGCTGGCGCTGCTGCTGGTGGTGCTTTTCCGGGTCAATGCCGTGCTTGCCCTGGGCATCGCGGTCCTGGCGCTGTACGGGTACCACCGCTATACCCCCGCCATGATCTTTAAAAACCTGCGGGAGAGTGTATCGGGGAAAGCGCTTTTCCTGGTGATCGGCATCATGATCTTTCAGGAGGTGCTGCGGACTACCGGGGCACTGGGGGGCATTTCCACCTTCTTCGCCACATCCCGGATGCCGGTGCATCTGCTGCTGTTCCTGATACCGTTCATCGCCGGGGTCATGACCGGCCTGACCGTCGGCTTCGTCGGCATAACCTTTCCGCTGCTGCTCCCGTTGATGGGGGCTGCCGGCCCCTCCCCCGCGCTGGTTGCCCTGGCGTTCGGCTCCGGTTTCGCCGGAGTGATGCTCTCGCCGGTCCATCTCTGTTACGTGCTGACCTGCGACTATTTTCATGCCGATATCGCCAGGGTCTACCACCGCCTGCTCCTCCCCTCCGCCCTCGTCATGGCCGCTGTTGCAGTCCCGCTTTACCTTTGGTAACACGAGCCGAATTCCCGCTTGCCTTCTGTTGAAGTTATGGCACACTGATATCCCTAAGCTGACAAGCAGGAACCAAAAGTAATATTTCGCCGTCGTTACGGTACTGATTCCAATCCATGGGGAGGAACGAAAATGAAGAAGATCGGGGTAGTGTTATCAGGATGCGGCGTCTATGACGGGAGTGAAATCCACGAGGCGGTTCTTGCCCTGTTGGCAATCGATCGCCAGGGGTGCGAGGCGGTCTGCATCGCGCCAAACATCGACGTACCTGTCGTAAATCATCTGACCAAGCAGGAAACGGGAGAAAAACGCAACGTACTGACGGAGTCGGCGCGCATCGCCCGCGGCAGCATTCGCGATATCAAGGGGGTCACGGCCGCTGACCTGGATGCGATAGTTTTCCCGGGCGGCTTTGGCGCGGCCAAGAACCTGTGCGATTTTGCCAGCAAAGGATCTGCGGCATCCGTCAACCCCGAGGTAGCCCGCTTGCTGAAGGAGATGGCGGCTGCCAAAAAGCCGATCGGTGCGGTCTGCATCGCGCCCGCCCTGATCGCCGCGACCCTTGGGGGGGAGTATTCACCGACACTTACGATCGGCAACGACCCCGGCACCGCCGCCGAAATTAACAAGACCGGGGCAACGCATCAGGCGTGTCCGGTGACCGAATTTGTGATCGACCGGAAGAACAGGCTGGTCACCTCTCCCGCCTACATGCTGGCCACCCGCATCTCCGAAGTAGCCGAAGGAATCGACAACTGCGTCAGGGAAGTGGTAAAGCTGATATAACGTCACATCCCGGCAGATCATTTTCATTCAGGGCGAACGGTTGCTTCGCCCTGATTTTTTTACAAGGACACACCCGATGAAGCTCACCCTGTTCGCCCTCTTCGCCGCCATCACCTCCTTCAGCTACTGGCTGCGTCACATCAACTTACAGTACCTGAAAAAACATGGCGACAGGGTACCAGATGGATTTGAAGGAGCTATCGACGAAGAGAAACTCCGGAAAAGCAGCGCCTATACCTTCGACTCCAGCAGTCTCGGGCTGTGGGACTCGCTCTTCGACAACGCCCTGCTGATCCTCTTCCTGTTCGGCGGCCTTATCGTGACGTACGACCGCTTCATCGCCTCCCTGAGCGGTTCGTTCATTCTATCGGGCATCCTCTTCTTCCTGCTGCTGGGGTGGGTGTCAACCATCCTCGGGATCCCGTTCGACCTGTACGGCACGTTCCGTATCGAGGCCCGCTACGGCTTCAACACCACGACACCCCGGGTCTGGATCACGGATTTTCTCAAGTCGCAGGCCATCGGCGCCGTTCTGCTCGCCTTCCTGACGGCTGTCGTTTTCCGGCTGATCAGCTGGAGCCCGCAGCAGTGGTGGCTCTGGGTGTGGGGCTTCATGGCCTTCTTCAGCCTGTTCATGATGTTCATTTCCCCCTACGTGATCGAGCCGCTCTTCAATAAATATGAGCCGGTCACAGAGGAGGGGCTGGAGGAGGACATCCGGAAGATGATGGAGAAAGCGGGGCTGAAGGTCGGGAAGGTGCTGCAGATGGATGCATCCAAGAGGAGCAGACATTCCAACGCCTATTTCACCGGCATCGGGAAGGTAAAGCGCATCGTGCTGTATGACACCCTGATCAAACAGATGAGCCACCGGGAGATTGTCGCCGTGCTGGCCCACGAGATCGGGCACTGGAAAAAGGGGCATATCTGGAAGCGGCTCCTCTGGGCGGAGGTTCTGGCGCTGGCGGGGTCGTGGATCAGTTTCAGGCTGCTGTTCTGGCCCGGCCTGCCGGGACTGCTGGGTCTCCCTGCCGACATTTCGCTCCCGGCCAGAATGGTCGTGCTCGGTTTTGTCGCCTAACTGGCCCTGTTTCCGCTCGGGCCGTTTTCCGCCTGGCGCGAGCGCTGCCACGAGCGGGAAGCCGACCGCTTTGCCGCCGACCTGACCGGGAAGCCGGAGGATCTGGCTTCCGCCCTCGTCAAGATGTCGGCGGAGAATCTCTCCAACCTCTTTCCGCACCCACTCTACGCCGCATTTTACTACTCCCATCCGCCGGCGGTGGAGCGGGTGCGGACGCTGCGGGAATGGTGCACCACGCAAAAAGGGGGAGAATAAATCCCCCCCTTCCTCACAGAGCAATCCTTTCACGTCAGAGTCACTCCTTCGTGTACATCACCGCAACCGCCTTTGCGGTGCCGTCACCAACCGCCACCCAGCCGTGCGGCTGGCTGGAATCGTAATAGATGCTGTCGCCGCTCCGCATCCGGAGGATTTCATTGTTGTAGTGAAAATCCAGCTCGCCGGCGACGATGTAGATGAATTCCTCGTCGCCCTCATGCTTGAAGAAAAGCGAATCATCCCACTCCTTGTTTTCAAACTCGACCAGGAACGGCTCCATATGTTTGTGCCTGAGCCCCTGGGCCAGCGAGTGGTAGGCGTACGGACGGGCGACCTCGTTTGAAGACGAGCGGGGCACCTTTTCGTCCTCCCGGACATCCTCGCGACGGGTCAACACGTATTTCTGGCTGTTGCCGGCGTCCGCGAAGAAGAAATGGATATCGACCTTTAGCCCTTTGGCGATCTTGAGCAGGGTGGCCAGGGGAGGGATGACCTGCTGGTTCTCTATCTGCGACAACAGCGGCTTGGAAAGCGTCGTCAGCTCGGACAACTCCTGAAGGGTCAGCCGTTTCTGCTGACGGAGTCCCCTGATCTTTTCACCGATGCGAAATTCCCTGATCTGCGCTTTGATGTCGGTCATTACATTTCCCCCGCCACGTATTGGAATGACAGGTACTTTTACATAAACAGGGCGACGTTTCAATAACATAATTATGCTGGATAGAACGGCGGCAGTTCCAGGGCGCATCACGCCTGAATCCCTTGACACCCGGGGAGATAATGATTACTGTTTCGGCAGGTTAACTCCAATTTCGCTCGCAAGGTGCCGCTCAAAATGAATTCTCTGCCCCGCATCTCTCATGTGCTTCTGGTCGCGTGCCTCTGCACTGCCGCTCTGGGTGGCTGCAGCGGTAAAGACGAATCCCCGCTGTTTGTTGAATCGAATCGCAAAGGGGGCGAAGCGGAAGCTCCGGTCAAAGATGTGCCGACCGATATCCTCTCCACCCAGCGAGCCTTCAGCAACGTCTCGAAAAAGGTGACCCCTGCAGTGGTCAACATCTCGACTGTCAGCCGGAAAATAGTCATTCAGCCCTTTTTTGAAGCCAACCCCCTTTTCGAAGAGTTTTTCGGCCCGCAGACCCGGCGGGATAAAAGCCTCGGCTCCGGCTTCCTGATCAGCAAGGATGGCTACATCGTAACCAATGACCATGTCGTGCGCGATGCCGAGAGTGTCCAGGTCAAGCTCTCCAACGACAAGGTGTACGATGCCAAGGTGATCGGCGGTGACCCGAAAACCGACATCGCCGTTATCAAGATCAATGCGGCCGATCTTCCAACCGTGGTATTGGGAGATTCCGACAAGCTTGAGGTCGGGCAGTGGGCAATTGCGATCGGCAACCCCTTCGGCCTTGATCGCACCATGACGGTCGGCGTCATATCCGCCACCGGCCGCTCCAATATGGGTATTGAAACCTACGAGAACTTTATCCAGACCGATGCCTCCATCAACCCCGGCAACTCCGGGGGGCCGCTGCTGAACGTCTACGGGGAGGTGGTCGGCATCAACACCGCCATCGTGGCGGCCGGGCAGGGGATCGGCTTCGCCATTCCGATTAGTATGGCAAAGCCGGTATTTTCCCAGCTGATCCAGAAAGGGAACGTCAGCCGCGGCTACATGGGGGTCACGATCCAGCCGGTAACCGAGGAACTGGCGCAGTCATTCGGGCTGAAACAGGCCAAAGGCGCCCTGGTCAATGATGTTATCAAAGGTGGCCCGGCCGACAAGGCGGGGGTCAGGCAGGGGGATGTCATCACAGCCCTGAACGGCAAAGAGGTCAAGGACCCCTCCCACCTCCAGCGTCAGGTTGCCGAAGCGGGGGTCGGCACGGTCGCGAAAATCTCCGTTTTCCGGGACGGCAAGGCGCTAGAGCTGAGCATAACACTGGCAAGTGCCGACACTGCTCCCAAACAACGTCAGCGTGCGGAGCGGAGCGGCCGTCAGCAGGAGGGTGGAGCAGATCTGCTCGGTCTGATCGTCGATAATGCCGAAAGCGGCGACGGTGTTGTCGTCGTTGATGTGGTGAGTGGCGGAGTCGCTGCCGAAGCGGGAATCAAGCGGGGCGACGTGATTATGTCGGTAAACCGCAAACGGACCGCCACTACGGCTGAATACAGCCGTGCGATCCAGCAGTCGGGCCGGGCGGGAACCCTGACGATTCTGGTCCGTCGCGGTGATGCAAGCATCTACTTTGCATTACGTAGAAAATAGTGCTATGGTGCCAGTCGGTATAAACTGGATAGTTCGTTAGCCGAAATGTTTTCTGCCCAAAACGCAGAAAAGTTTTGCAACCCACTAAACTTTCGCTACATGAGGGACATCATCCATGAACTTGATAGATAACCCGGATCAGGCAAAGCGGCTGGCCAGAGCCATTCTCTCCGATGTGGCCATGTACAACAAGGAAAAGGTCGAGAACGGCATCAAGAACGACAATATCTTCGATGTTCTCAGTGAGGAGCTTGAAGAGGGGCGCCAGCATTTTCTCTCCCGGGTTTCCATTGATGTCAATCCGGAGATGATCTACGGAACCGCCGTGGTAGATGTCCTGATCAAGCGGGCCGGCAAGATCGAATCTTCCATCTGGTAACGAATCGCCATACCGTCTAATTTCTGCAAGGCGTGCCTTCTTCGGTGCGCCTTTGCTGTTTATCCCATATGCTTCAGTTTAAACGCTTTTTTCAGACCTATTGAGGAACTATATGAATCATCTTTCACTTGTATTCTCCCCCGAAAACGAACCGACCAGACTTGATCTTTTTCTCAGCCGCGAGATGGAAGGGGAATCCCGGGCAACAGTCCAGAGACTCGTCGAAACCGGCAACGTACTGGTCGACGGCAAACAGGTGCGCACGTCGCTGAAGCTCAAGGGGGGGGAACGGATCGAGGTCACCATCCCGCCGCCGCTGCCGGCCCAACCGTTACCAGAGTCGATCCCGCTGGAGGTGCTGTATGAGGACAGCGATCTGATCGTGATCAACAAGGAGGCCGGAATGGTGGTGCACCCCGGCGCCGGCAACACGAGCGGCACCCTGGTCAACGCCCTGCTGGCGCACTGTCAGGACCTGGCCGGCATAGGGGGCGAGCTGCGCCCCGGCATCGTTCACCGCCTCGACAAGGGGACCTCCGGCGTGCTGGTGGCCGCGAAGCATGACCGGGCTCACCAGGCGCTTTCGGAGCAATTCAGCGCCCACACCGTCAAACGCATTTATCAGGCGCTGATCTACGGTTCTCCGCCGGAGGATACCGGCAAGATCGAGGGGATCATCGGCCGCCATCCGACCGAACGGCTCCGCCTGTCCGGCAAGGCCAAAAACGGGAAGCATGCGGTTACCCGCTGGAAGGTGAAGGAGCGCTACGGCAGGGTTTCACTGGTGGAACTGAGGCTGGAGACCGGACGTACGCACCAGATCCGGGTGCACATGACCGAAGCCGGGTTCCCGCTGCTGGGAGACCCGCTCTATCCGGACGGGGGGCGCTGCAACAACATTCCCGACACCCAGTTGCGCGGCATGATCAACCGCCTCGGCCGTCAGGCCCTGCACGCCCGCTGCCTCGGCTTCATTCACCCGTCGAGCGGTGAGTATATCGAGTTTACGACCGAACCGCCGGAGGACATGCAGGAGCTGCTGACCTATCTGCGCGGGAGAGGCGGAAACCTTACCACCCCTAACCCCTCCTAAAATAGGAGGGGGACTTTAAGCTCCCCTCCTTACAAAGGAGGGGTTGGGGGTGGTTGGGTGTTAAGCAGCTCTTCCAGCCGCAGCAGCTGTTCCAGATTCTGGCTGAGGTACACGGGGCAGCCAAGCTGTTCCGGCACCCGCAGGTCCACGTCATAGCGATCCCCGACAAACAGGACCTGTTCCGGAGGGAGCCCGACCTCCTCCAGTACCTTTTTGACCATCCCTTCATCCGGCTTCCCCCGCCAGTTGTCATCAATCGTAAAGATGCCGCGGGCCAAACCATCCAACCCGAGATAATCCATGATGCGGGTCGTCAGGACACGGTTGTTGTTCGTGTAAATGTACAGCGAAAACTTCCCTGCAAGACCTTCCAGCAGCCGGATTACCCGCTCGTCCCGGACCAGATATGCTTCCGGCCTCAGGGTGCGCTCGAAGTGGCGATGCAGTTCCCGGACGTCTCCCCCCAGTTCAACACAGACGGCGGAGAGGGTCTGAACCGTACCGCTTTCTTCGACAAGCCTCTGGCGGGTAGCGGCCATCAGCTCCACCGCCTCTCCCGGGGTAATCCCCCTGACTCCGGCAATATACGCAGCCGCTGCGTTCTGGATCTCGGCGGCAAACCGGTCACACACATACAGGG
Organism: Desulfuromonadaceae bacterium; assembly: GCA_049696195.1. Lineage (GTDB taxonomy): Bacteria > Desulfobacterota > Desulfuromonadia > Geobacterales > Pseudopelobacteraceae > JACRCG01. The sequence goes on from JBAVTM010000173.1 coordinate 13,815, forward strand.
TGCCGTCGAGGTCGAAAACAATCCCGCGTATTTCAGCAGACGAGAGTAGCGGCATTCACCCTCCGATCCTGCGCTGACAGAGCAGCGTGGGGGCAGCAACGCCCCTCGACTGGATCAACACCTTGAAGGTATCACCCATGCCGCCTTCAGGCATGATCAGCTTTTTGAGGGTCAAACGGAGGCGCAGCTTCTCCCCGTCAGGTTTGGCAGAGCGCTCAATCTCTTCGATCTCCTCGATAATACCGGTTGAGAGGAGGAAGCGGTACTGCTCACCGAACCAGATATTGTGCAGCCCCAGCTCTTCTCCGCATGTCATCAGTGATGTAAAATCAACGTGCGCCGTTATGTCCTGCAGTCCCAGACGAAGGTAGGGATTCTCCTCGGTCTGGTGGCGGTAATAACAGAGGAGCGTCCCGAGCTTGCGCCGTGGTGCGTAGAGCTCAGACGCGGTATAGCCGTAATCGATTGTCAGAATGAATCCCTGCTGCAGCGCTTTCGATGCCGCCGTCAGCCATTGCAGAGCGTTCAGATTCACTTCGGCCTGCTGGGCGGGATGGAGTTCCACGCCAACCCTCTTCAGATACGCTTCGATCTCCGGTGTTGATGGCTCGTCTGCCTCTTCGGCAAACTCACCATCCGTGCAGCTCACATATATCTCCTTCAGGCCGTCGGCGGTCATAACGACCCGATGAACCGGCAGGGCATCGACCAGTTCATTGGTGTAGAGGCAGCCACTGAAGGTGAAACGTCCCGAGGCAAATTCATCCGGGGAAAGCCATGAGAGCCGGCCCGTGTGGGCGGCCAGCATTTCGCGCTGCGCCGATTCAAGGGAGGGTTCCTGCTCCACCAGCACCAGGCGCACTCCCTGGTACATCTCCGCTTCGCGTTCCGCCAGAAAATCCATGATATCGCAGGCCAGACGGCCGTTGCCGGCGCCGCATTCCACCAGGGTAAAAACGGCCGGACTCCCCATGGTGCGCCACATCTGGGCGATCTCGCGGGCGATCACCCGCCCGAAGGCGGCGTGCACGGTGATGCTGGTGTAAAAATCCCCCTCGGCGCCGACTTTGCGCCCCGGAGAGGTGTAGTAGCCGAGCCCCGGCTCGTAGAGGCAGGCCGCCATGAAGTCGGCAAAGGTGATGCGCCCCTCCCGGGCGATGCGGGAGACGATGATGTCGTTAAGCGGTGTGGTTTCGGTCATGTGTGCTGAGGTTCCCGTCCGTGGCTGGTTTGTTGCGCAGAGGCAAGGGGTATTTCTCTAAATAAAGCTCCCGGCATTGTCAAGCTATATCCGGCTCCCTATCGTCAGATACTTTGTCCGGTTTTTGTTTTCTGAAGCCCGGGAAACCTAATCCCCTGCCATCGAAATATTGAATTCGACAATCGAGGCCAGGCCCATAAGCGTTTTTGACAGTTTTTCTATATTACCCTTGTCCATGGTACGCACGGTCATGCGATATTCCAGCTGCTCGCCCTTCTCCAGCAGTCGGTAGCTGACATTGGTAGCTGAAAAACCATTTTGAAAAAGCAATGCCCTTATTTCCGCCTCGGACATATAATTTTCCCGACCGAAGATGATGGTATGATTCGCATATATCTGGGAGGGCATCCTGTTTTCAATCTTCCGGAAGACCGTCAATGTTCCAACCGTTATAACTGACGCAATGAACACGGCACTGTAGAAACCCACCCCGGAAAGAATCCCTATTGCTGCCGTAATCCAGATTGAAGCTGCCGTGGTCAACCCCCGCACGTTGGGCCCTTCCCGCATGATAACACCCGCACCAAGAAAGCCTATGCCGGTCATGATGCCCTGGGCCATCCGGGTCGGATCTACACGAACGGTCTCGGGTGCCGCTCCGGCAAACCACGTGCTTTGGTACATCGTGACGAGCATCAGCAGGCTTGATGCCACACAAACAAGCGTATGTGTTCTGAAACCGGCCGGCCGGCCGTGGTAGCTCCGCTCTAACCCGATCAGCCCTCCAGCAAGTGTTGCAACAAGCAAAGGAGAGAGTACGTTGAGCCATTCCCCGTTCATGACATGACCCCCCTTCAGTTATATTTTTTGCCGGGGCTGAATTACTATTAGCCGCCACCAAAATCCTTCTTGCAAAACCCGATCTATTCGTCGGCTATTTTCACCTGACATAATAAGGTGCAGTTCAAGGTTCCCAAACGAGGAGCACGTTCCTTTACAGAGGGAACTTCGCCCTAATCTCGTTTGCCTTTCTTCTCGTCCTTCTCGTTCACTTTCTCCTTGCCCCGATACAGTTCGCGCATCCCTTTGACCTGGCGCCTGACCTCCTTGCGCAGTTCCGCAGGCTCCAGCACCTCGGCGTGTATCCCGTAGGAAAGAACCCACGATACCAGCTCCATCTGACCGGCCGCCTCGAAGGCGACGACCACCCGCCCGTCCGGATCGGAGCCGATCTTCTGCCCCGGCATCCAGATCCGGTCCTTGATCGTGTGGGCAATCTCGGACGAAAAACGGACCCGCACCTTCATCGGAGTGTCGCTGACCAGGCCGAACGCGCTGCTGAAATGCGCTTCCGGCTGGTAGCTGTCCGGGATCTCGAAACGCTGGCGGGTGACTTCCACCCCCCGGATCCGCTCCAGGGCGAAAAGACGCATGCCGGCACGGTTGTGGGCATTCCCGAGCAGATAAATCCCCCCCTTGTGGAAAACCAGCGTATAGGGATCAACCTCATAACCTTCGACCTCGGCCCTCCCCTTCTTCGCATAATTCAGCCTGATGCGGTACTGCTGCAGCAGCGCTTTCTGCAGGTCGCCGATAAAGGGGGCTGACGGGGAGTAATCACGCGCCCCGTGAAGCAGCGGCAGGGATACCCGCGCGATCCGCTCCAGATGCGCGGCATGGCGATCGGGAAGCACCGAGTGAATGCTTTTGAACAGTTCGTCGATCTCGGCCTGAAACGGCGTGCCGGACAGATGGGCTCCCAGCGAGCGGAGCAGGTAGAGCGACATCAGCTGCGGGAGCGTAAAGGTAATCGGGGGGAGGTTGCGCGACTTGGTCAGGAAGCTGTAGACCTTTTTCCCGTCGCTCCACTCGGTCGTCAAGCTGTAACCGGCCTGCTCAACCGCGTTCAGGTCGCGGTGAATCGTGCGTCGGTCAACGTCGCACTCTTCCGCGAGCTCGTCCAGCGTCAGGCCTCGCCTGGTTTCCAGCAGCCGGATGATCGAATGCAGCCGCCCCGCCTGGGAATATTTTTTCGCCGGTTTCCCTTTCAGCATGGTTCCCCCTTGCCGAATCTGAATTTATCGTTACAATGACTGTACATCCACCAGTACAAAAGTACATCTGATTATCGCATTGAGCGGGGAGTATTGTAGCGGTTTGAGCCATTTTGACAACCAATTTCTGACATATACTGTCATGCTGCATGACTGGCTCAACCAGCCAGGTTATGCTTCACTGTTCTTCATGAGCTTTCTGGCTTCGACACTGCTGCCGCTTGGGTCGGAATGGCTGCTGGTGATGATGCTGACCGGCGGCTACGACCCGTTGTCATCCGTTGCAGTCGCTACCGCCGGCAATTATCTGGGGGGCGTTGTCACCTATCTGATCGGAATCGCCGGCGGCAGCTGGCTGATTGAAAAGATTCTGCGCGTTTCCCCGCAGCAGCAGGAACGGGCACACCAGTATTATCGCCGCTACGGCTCATTTTCGCTGTTTTTTTCCTGGCTGCCGATTGTGGGTGATCCGCTCTGCCTAGTGGGGGGGATGCTGCGGGTCGATTTTGGTCTGTTTACGCTGCTGGTCGCATCCGGCAAGCTGGTACGATATGCCGTCACTGCCTGGATAACCCTGGCTGCGGCCGGATAAACGGGACACACCTATGACCGAATCAATCAGGCTTTCGACACTTGACACCCACTTTGCCGATTTTATCGTCCGCATCGATCGGCATCCCGAAGACGGGCTCTGGTGGGGCGCGGCCCTGGCCAGTTATTTTGCCGGGCGCGGCCACTGCTGTTTCAACCTTTCCGACACACCCGATGCCGCCTCGCTTCCGCTTCTGCAGGCGCCGCGGACACCTCCCCCCCCTGACATCTGCAGCTGGCGGGAGAACCTGAAACGCTGCGACACCGTCGGCACGCCGGGGGCGTATACCCCGCTGGTGCTGGACGGGGGCGGCCGATTGTACCTTCATCGCTGCTGGGGGTATGAACAGCGGGTTGCAGCGGGCATCCTGTCACGCAGCCGGCCGGTTGCGATAAACGAAACCAGGCTGGATGACGCACTTGACCGCTATTTCCCCCCCCGAAACGGCGCTGTCGATCTGCAGCGCACGGCGGCCAGGATGGCGCTGACCCACCGTTTTTCCGTCATCTCCGGCGGGCCGGGCACCGGCAAGACCGTCACCGTGGCGCGTATCCTGGCGCTGCTCCTCGACGTGGCGGAGGATTCCGGCCCGGAGATCTCGCTGGCCGCGCCAACCGGCAAAGCCGCACTCCGCCTCCATCAGTCGATCATGCAGGCCGCCGACCGCCTTGATCTGCCGAATGATGTAAGAGGCCGCCTGCCGACCGGGGTCAGCACGATCCACCGGCTGCTGGGGGTGCAGAGCCGCAGGGGTGGCTACAGGCATAACCGGGACAACCGGCTATCCTGCGACATCCTGGTCGTTGACGAAGCGTCCATGGTTGATCTTCAGCTGATGGCCAGCCTGCTGGAAGCGCTCCGCGACGATGCCCGGGTCATCCTGCTGGGAGACCGCAACCAGCTGGCTTCGGTCGAAGCCGGTGCGGTGCTCGCCGATATCTGCGACAGCGCGGTTCCGGCAGCCGTTCCGGTAACGCAGCTGACCAAAAGTTACCGTTTCGGCGACGACAGCGGTATTGCCGCGTTGAGCCGGCTGATCAACGCAGGAGAGAGCGCAGCCGCCGCAGAGCTGTTGACATCGGGGGAACGCCCTGACATCCTCTGGCGGCGGCTGCCGACCGGCAGGACGTTCGAAGACGCTTTCAAAGCCGCCGCCCGTGAGGGTTATGCCGGCTATGCCGGGGCGGCATCTCCCGCGGAAGCGCTGGCGGAGCTCGGCTCGTTCAGGGTTTTGTCACCGCTCCGATCGGGGATGTACGGCGTGGAAAACCTGAACAATCTCTGCCTGAACGCCCTCGCAGTTGAGCGAAAAAACGACCCCCACCGTTTCCGCATGATGCCGGTCATGATCACCGGCAACAACTATGAACTCGGGCTGTTTAACGGCGATACCGGAGTGTCGGCGGAGAGTGACGGCGTGTCGGCCGTCTGGTTCGAAAGCCCGGAAGGGGGACTGCGCCACCTTTCCTCGCTCCGCCTCCCCCCCTTTGATGCCGCCTTTGCCCTGACCGTCCACAAAAGCCAGGGTTCAGAGTTTGACCGGGTGCTGCTGATCCTGCCGGATCACCTGTCGGAAGTGCTCACCCGGGAGCTGCTCTACACAGCGGTCACCCGTGCCCGCAGCTCCATTGAAATCTGGGGGACGGAAGAGGTCTTCCGCCAATCGATCGAACGGCGCACGCTCAGAACGTCGGGGCTCGGCGAGCGGCTTGCGGCGGATGAACAGAATGGCTGACGCACGCTCCCATACACCCCGCAGCAGCACCGGCAGGTCACCGCTCCCGCTGCTCTGTCTGGCTTGTCTTCTGGCGGCCCTGCTCCTCTTCGTTCATGGTGAAGCGCGGGGTGCGGAAAGAATCACGGGAGCCGGTACGGCTACCGCTGCCGCCGGCGCCGAAGAAGAGGCGATCGGGGTCAATGAGAAGCTCGGTGCCAGAATCCCGCTCGACATCACCTTCCGTGACGAGGAAGGTAAACCGGTCAGATTGGCAGAACTGGTCACCGGTCCGACGATCATCCTGCCGGTCTATTACAGCTGTACGAATGTCTGCTATAATCTGCAGCGGGGATTGGCGCAGGTGCTTCCCAGGATCAAGAGCAGGCCGGGCCAAGAGTACCGGGTGCTCTCGGTCAGCTTTGACGAGAATGACTCTCCGCGGCTGGCCGCCACATTCAAGCGGGTCTACCTGACCTCGATGCACGCCCCCTTTCCCCAGGAGGGCTGGCGCTTTCTGACCGGTGATGCCGAAACCATTCAGCGGTTTACAAAAGCGGTCGGGTATAATTTTCAGCGTAGGGGGCGGGATTTCATCCATCCGGTAGCCAGCCTGATCGTTGCCAGGGATGGTACGATTGTCCGCTATCTGTACGGCTCAACCTTTCTTCCCAAGGATCTGGCCCTGGCGCTGATCGAGGCGAGAGACGGCACCTCCGGCACCACCATCCGGAAAATGGTGGAGTACTGCTTTACCTTTGATCCGGGGCAGAAAACGTATGTTTTCAATATCCTGCGGGTCAGCGCCACGGTGGTGATTCTCTGCACCGGGGGATTTCTGGCCTTTCTGGTTTTGGGTGGAAAGCGGCGGGGACTAAAAAATGGATCGGAAGCAAAAGACGGTCTCACGCGGAGACGCGGAGAAAACCAAGATTAAAGCTTAACGTCTTTGGGGTACAACCAGAAATCTTTCGTTTTTGACTCTCTCTGCGTCTCCGCGTGAGAATCGCTTTTAAATACTTCAGGAGATGTGATGACTCACGTACCACCGCAAACCAGCTTCTGGAACGATACCGGAAAATCCGGCATCGGCTCCTGGATATTCTCCACCGACCACAAACGGATCGGCCTGCTCTACTTCTATGCCACCTTCGGCTTCTTCCTGGTCGGAGTGCTGCTCGGCCTGCTGATCCGCATCGAGCTGATGGCGCCGGGGCGGACCATCATGGGGGCGCAGAGTTATAACGCCCTCTTTACCGTGCATGGCGTGGTGATGATCTTCCTCTTTATCATCCCCGGTTTTCAAGGCTCTTTCGGCAACCTTGTCATGCCGATCCAGATCGGGGCACGCGATGTTTCCTTCCCGCGACTGAACCTGCTCTCCTGGTGGCTCTACATGATCGGCGCCGCCATCATCCTCACCTCGCTCTTCAGCGGCGGCGGTCCGCCCGATACCGGCTGGACCTTCTACGTCCCCTTCAGCGCCCGCACCGGGACCAACGTCTCCCTGGCGGTCTTCGGGGTATTCATCGTCGGCTTTTCCTCGATCCTGACCGGGATCAACTTCGTCACCACCATCCACCGTCTTCGGGCTCCCGGGATGACCTGGGGACGCCTGCCGCTCTTTGTCTGGTCGCTCTACGCCACCGCCTGGGTGCAGATCCTGGCGACGCCGATCCTGGCCATCACCCTGGTGCTGGTGGCGGCCGAGCGGCTGCTCGGCGCCGGCCTGTTCGACCCGGCCATGGGGGGCGACCCGGTCATGTACCAGCACCTGTTCTGGATCTACTCCCATCCGGCGGTCTACATCATGATCCTGCCGGGCATGGGGGTCGTCTCGGACATCATCCCGGTCTTTTCCCGCAAGCCGATCTTCGGCTACAAGATGATCGCCTTCTCCAGCCTGGCCATCGCCGCATTCGGCTCCCTGGTCTGGGGGCACCATATGTTCACCAGCGGCATGAGCGACACCGCGATCATGGTCTTTTCGTTTCTGACCTTCATCGTGGCCATACCATCGGCCATAAAGGTGTTCAACTGGGTCTCCACCCTCTACAGGGGTTCGATCTCGCTGGAAGCCCCGATGCTGTTCGCCCTCTCCTTCATCCTGCTCTTCTCCATCGGCGGCCTGAGCGGTCTGATCCTCGGTGCGGCCGCCACCAATATCCACGTGCACGACACCCATTTCGTGGTGGGACATTTCCACTACGTGATCTTCGGCGGCTCCGGTTTCGCCTTCTTCGCCGCCATGCATTACTGGCTCCCCAAATTCTACGGCCGCCGCTATGCCGAGAAACCGGCGGTCGTGGCATGGGGGCTGATGTTCACCGGCTTCAACATCCTCTATTTTACGATGCAGGTCCTGGGGATGAAGGGGATGCCGCGGCGCTACTACGATTACCTGCCGGAATTTGCTACCCTCAATCTGGTCGCGACAGTCGGCAGCTGGATCCTGGCCGTCGGTCTGGCCATTCTGCTAGTCAACCTGTTCCGGGGGCTGCGCTGGGGGGTGCCGTTCGAGGGGAATCCCTGGGGAGGAGCCACGCTGGAGTGGAGTATCCCCACTCCGCCCCCGACGGAAAATTTTATTGAGGAACCGACCGTGACCCACGGGCCGTACGATTTCAGAGGAGCGGGCACACCATGAGTCACCAGCTGCACCAGGATTACGCCGGCGCCAAACTCGGCATGTGGCTGTTCCTGTTCACGGAGCTGCTGCTCTTCGGCGGCCTGTTCCTGCTCTACGCGGTGTATCTCGAACGCTATCCGCACGAGTTCGCCGCAGGGGGCAGACAGCTCAACTGGGCCCTGGGCGCGGCCAACACCATCATCCTGCTCACCAGCAGTCTCTGTGCCGCCATGGCGGTCACCGCGGTGCAGCTTGGCGAGCGGCGCCGCGCCGTGATGCTGGTCGTCGGTACGATCCTCTGCGCCGCCGGCTTCTTGCTGGTCAAGTATTTCGAGTGGAGCGACAAGATCGGTCACGGCATCTATCTCGGTTCCGAACTTCTTAAGCGGCGAGCGCCGGGTGAGTCGGTCTTCTTCAGTCTCTATTTCATGACCACCGGTATTCACGGCCTGCACGTGCTGATCGGCGCGCTGCTTCTGGCCTGGATCGCGGTCAGGGTCAAGGGGGGAGCGGTCACCGCCGATAACTTCATCCTGCTGGAGAACGGTGCGCTCTACTGGCACCTGGTGGATCTGATCTGGATATTCATCTTCCCGCTCTATTATCTGATACTGTGACGGTATGATCATGAATGAACACCACCACATCGTACGTTACCGCAAACTGGTCG
>JBAVTM010000174.1:0-3040 GCA_049696195.1 Desulfuromonadaceae bacterium
CCGGTGCCGGGTCAAGCTGCCGTTGGCGGCGAAGCAGGTCATATGCAGGGAGACCTGGCCTCCGTACTGGATACCGAAATGAAGCCACTCGCCGGTCAAGGGGTCAAACTTGCTGTGAGCCGCAAAGATCACCGGGATTTCCGGAGCGACGCCAAGCCGGGATTCGCCACGAGTCTCCAGGGTTGCCGGGTCCAGCTCGAACGGCAGGGATGACTCGTCAAACGCATACAGCCTCCCCTGCCAGGGAAACACCGTGACGCCCGCCTGGCTGCGGATGCGGCCCGGTCCCCAGAAGTTGTTCCAAATGCCGCCGGGGGCCAGGGTGCTCCAGGTGGGGTAGAGAAAACGGCCCGCTGACGCTTCCTCCACAAACTTGGAGGTGCGCACGAAACGGTTGCGGAACCGAACTCCGTGATCGTGGAAATGAAAGCGCTGGATCAGCCCATCCCCGTCCAGGAGACTCCGCTTGCGCAGCCCACCCCGGTCGAACAGCCCGGGACCGTTGCGGAAGAGTGTCCCGCGCAGCCCTGCAGGAATCACCCCTTCCACCTCGGCAGCGTAGTCATGCTCTTCAGGCAACGAGGTAGCCAATCCCATATATGGCTGATCAGGGCCGCCGAAGTCACGAAATCCGGCCTTGGACAAGGGAGGGCTGGCGGCACAACCGCTCAGCAGGGCACATGCAGCGCTGCCGCTGCTTGCAAGGAACTCTCTTCGCGTCATCATGCCAGTCAGTATACCACACTCAGGCCGCTGCGCACCGCTCGGTTTGTCTCAACCAATGCAGGCAATCCCTATCACCGATATTTGGATGTTATCTTGTGGGGTCACAACTTGAATCTGCCCGAGCCGGGTAGAAAATTCAGATTTTTGTGATAAATTTGTTAATACAGCCTGTGACTCTAAGGAGGTAGGGACAATGATGAAAAAAGGGTGTATGGGATGTCTTGTGTTACTGGTGCTGGGACTGGGGTCGTTTTCGGCCTTGGGGAAGGACGACACGCTGGGACGGGCCAAGGAACTGTTCAAGCCGATCCCGGCCAAGCACCTGGCCCTGAAGGGAAATCCAGCCTCCCCGGCCAAGGTGGAACTGGGTAAGATGCTCTTTTTCGAGCCGCGACTGTCAACTTCTTACCTGATCAGCTGCAACACCTGCCATAACGTGGGGCTGGGAGGGATGGACATGCAGGAGACCTCCATCGGCCACGGCTGGCAGAAGGGGCCACGCAATGCCCCGACGGTCCTGAACTCGGTCTACAATATGGCCCAGTTCTGGGACGGCAGGGCCAAGGATCTGGCCGAACAGGCCAAGGGGCCGGTACAGGCTTCAGTGGAGATGAACAACAATCCGGAGCGGGTGAAGGCAACCCTGAAGAGCATCCCCGCCTACCCGGCGCTGTTCAAAAAGGCATTCCCCGGCGAGGCTGAGCCGTTAAGCTTCGACAACATGGCCAAGGCAATCGAGGTCTTCGAGGCGACCCTCATCACCCCTGATGCCCCCTTCGACCGCTTTCTGAGCGGCGACCTGAAGGCACTCTCCGCCGGGGAGCAGGCAGGTCTCCGGCTCTTCATGGACAAGGGGTGTGCGGCCTGTCACGGCGGGATCAATCTGGGGGGAACCGGCTACTTCACCTTTGGGGTGTTTTCGGCCCCCAATACCGATCTGCGGCCGGCGAACGATATGGGGCGCTTCAAGATATCCCATGCGGACAACGAAAAATTTGCCTTCAAGTCGCCGTCGTTGCGCAACATCGTCCTGACCCCTCCGTACTTCCACTCCGGCAAGGTCTGGAAGCTGGAGGAGGCGGTGGAGGTTATGGGGAACGTCCAGCTGGGAAAAGTCCTCTCGCCGGAAGATACGTCTCAGATCGTCGCCTTCCTCGGTAGCCTGACTGGCAAGCAGCCGAAGGTGGTCTACCCGATCCTCCCCCCCAACGGTCCGACCACACCAACGCCGATCATCCGTTAAACATGGCAACGGCAGCAGAACTCAAAAGGCCACCCTCGACTGGAGGGCGGCCTTTTCCGACCGATTTGCCTTTCTTAGACCATTTCACTGCCATGAAACGGCAAAGGCGACCGATTGGCCGCCTTTTGAATTAATAAATGTCCCTTTTTCGTTCCCAGGTCAGAGCAAAGCAGATATTGACAAAAATACGAAATCATTTCGCAACCGTTTATAAGCATACCACCCCATTAGTTCTCCGATTGTGATATCCTCCCACAGCTGTATCGTTTCGACAGCCCAGACCCCATCAGCAACAGGTGACAGATGAAACTTCCGCACCCACTCATAGCCGGACGGCTCCTGCGCCGCTACCAGCGTTTTCTCGCCGACGTGGAGCTGGCCGACGGCACTGTGGTAACCGCCCACTGCCCCAACTCGGGGAGCATGATGGGGTGCGCAGTGCCGGGAAACCAGGTTCTCCTCTCCAGCAGCGACAACCCCTCACGGAAGTTCCCCTTCACCTGGGAACTGGTCCAGGCCGATGGCTGCTGGGTGGGGATCAACACCGCCCTTCCCAACCGGCTGGTTCGGGAGGGGATCGAACAGGGAATCGTGTCCGAACTGCAGGGGTATGAACGTATCCGACCGGAGGTCTGCTACGGCAGTGAGCGGAGCCGGATTGACCTGCTGTTGGAGGAGCCGGGGCAGTGCTACGTGGAGGTGAAGAACGTCACCCTGGTGGAGGATGGTGTAGCCCGCTTTCCGGATGCGGTCACCGTGCGGGGGCAGAAGCACCTGCGTGAACTGATGGCGATGGTTGAGGCCGGTGCCCGCTCCGTCAACCTGTTCGTCGTGCAGCGGGCCGATGCCCGGGCCGTGGCCCCGGCCGATGCCATCGACCCCGCCTACGGCAGGCTGCTGCGCCAGGCCGCCAGGGCCGGCGTGGAACTCCTTGCGTACCGGGCACGGGTCACACCATCAGAGATCGTTCTCTGCCATCGGCTTCCGATCCTCATCTGATCTCCCTTTTTCTTCGCCAAAATATCCAGCCCCGTAATGCCCGAAAGACTAACCTGACCCCAGAGATTCGGC
>JBAVTM010000175.1:0-3411 GCA_049696195.1 Desulfuromonadaceae bacterium
CTTCAAGGTAACGCCCGAGGAAACGATCGGAAACTTCCTCTACGATCTCGGCAACGGGCAATGGGACATTCCCAAGTTGCGGGTGCTCGTCGAGGAGATCCTCCCCCACGATACCGTGGTCAACGGCTATGAAGTCGAGCATGATTTTCCCGATATCGGCAGGAAGATCATACTGCTCAACGCCCGGCAGATTTTCCGGGAAGATATCGGTTCACGAATTATCCTCCTGGCGATGGAGGACATTACCGACCGCAAGCAGTTGGAAACGGAAATCCAGAATGCCCGGGAATATGCCGAAAATATTGTCGAAACCGTGATAGAGCCGCTTGTGGTGCTGAATTCCGACCTGAAGATTCTCACCGCCAACCACAGCTTCTACGACACCTTCAAGGTAACACCCGAGGAAACAACAGGGAACTTCATCTACGATCTCGGCAACGGGCAATGGGACATTCCCAAGCTGCGGGTACTCGTCGAGGAGATCCTTCCCCTTGATACAGTGGTCAACGGCTATGAAGTCGAGCATGATTTCCCCGGCATCGGCCGGAAAACCATTCTGCTCAACGCCCGGCAGATCTTCCGTGAGGATATCGGCTCACACATTATCCTCCTGGCGATGGAAGACATCACCGAACGAAAGCTGGCGGAGGAACGGATCAGCGAGGTCATGCGGCAGCAGCAGGCCATTCTTGACAACATTCCCAATATTGCCTGGCTCAAGGACAGGGAGGGACGGTATGTGGCGGTAAATGACCCCTTCAGCAAGGCATTGGGCATGGCGCCGGAGGATCTGGTTGGGAAGTGTGATCATGATATCTACCCGCCGGAACGTGCAGTGAAATATGAAAAAGATTTCAAGAATGTCATTGCGACCGGCACTCGTACGTATATCGAAGAGTCCATTGTTGATCCGGAGGGGAAAACGGAGTACGTGGAGAAGATCAAAACGCCCATCTTTAATGACGCAGGAGTCGTCATCGGGATCATCGGCATTGCCCATAACGTTACCAATCGTAAGGAGGTTGAAGTAAAGCTCCGCCACGATAGTACTCATGATGTTTTGACCGGCCTCTATAACCGGGCGTTTTTTGATGAAGAGCTGGAGCGGTTTGCCCACGGCAGAATGTTTCCCATGAGCATCGTGATGGCGGACATCAACGGTCTGAAAATAGTTAATGATACGCTGGGGCACAACGCGGGCGATGATCTGATCCGGTCGGCAGCCCGGATAATCCTGGGTGCATTCCGGGCCGAGGATATAGTCGCCCGTATCGGGGGAGACGAGTTTGCTGTTCTTCTCCCCGGTACGGACATAAACGTTGCGGAGGAAGCTGTCGAGAGGATTGTGAACTGCCCTGAAATTATCACTGGCGAGGTGAGCATCGCTTTCGGTGTTGCTTCCGCAGCAAGCAGAGATCAGCTTGCGGAAGCTTTAAAGCTGAGTGACGAGAGGATGTATCAGGATAAATCGGCGCAGAAGGAAATTGCTGTATAGCTGAAACTGAATCAGATACGCGATCACAACCAGTGCACATAAAAATTCCGTATAGATCAACATAAGTCCCACTCTCCAGTGAATAATTCGATTTCTTTCCTGCCGTTAATAAGGGGGAGGCCGTCTGGAAAGCATGCAATAGCCTGTCTCCCCCTGTCCTGTCCTGCTTTCAGTCCGAACATCTGATCTGCCTATGGTGCCGGTACGTTAATGCGGGTGTTCACCATTGTAACCGAAGCATGCAGGGCCAGCGCTCTCCCTTCAAGTTTCACTATATCGACGTTGCCGGCGGTTGAGAACGACGCTCCTGAAGAAGCGATGATGGTACCCACCATGGAGCCGCCGCCTGCTGCGTTAATCGTGGCGGCGCTGCCGACCTGCCAGAAGACATTCTTGGCCTGAGCGCCGTTGACCAGGATGACGCTCTGGGGAAATGCTGCTCCCGGGCCGCCGACTGTGAGTGTTGTTGCCATCTGGAAGACCCAGACGGAATCAGGATTACCCTGGCCGTCAAGATACAGATCGCCGCCCTGGATGGCAAAAGAGCCCGGTGCGGATTTGTAGACGCCGGGGGCGAGGGTGCGGTTGCCGAGCTGCCCGGCGCCGCCGCCTAATGATGAGACATCTATCCCCCCGGGAAGCGCTCCGGGAGAGAGGTTGTCAAATGCGGTTTGTGCGTCGAGTGCGGCCGCAGCTGCGATGACGTTCGGGACAGAACCGGCAGGAGCGGTGGCTGTATGTACCGTCCCGGTGACTTTTCCGATGTTAAGCGGTGTTTCCGTAAAAACGGCATTTTTGTCGTGGAATCCGGTAACCAGGGTAGAATCCGCTGTGGTGCCGATATCCCCTTTGACTACCGTATAAATACCCTGATTGGTCATGCCGGCCCCGCCGCCAAAAACACCGAACAATGCGGCGTATCCGAGGTCGCCAGGTGTCTTGGCTGCTGTTGATGTCTTTGTTTTGCCGTGATGGTCCGAACCCGCGTAGACCAGCGAGCTGCTGATAACAACTGCCATAACCACCATAAATAATGCATACGCTTTCTGTGCCGTAAACCTTTTCATAACATCTCCTGTTAAATGGTATTTGAATCACGATGGTTCATTGCCCGCCTTCTGCTCCACATCTCCTCTCCGTTTATTCCTCCCTGTATATCTCTTCATGGTTCGCGTTCCGCTATATCCCCCTTTCCAAAAACAACATGGATCTGCTTTCGGGAGATTTGACCGGGATCGTATATGGGTAAGGCAAATAGCCTGCCAATGAGCTGAAATATGTTCTGAAGATGTAATACCTCGTAATAACAGCGAGATGTGCGAATAAAGGAGAACTTCATTTTGGCTGAAATGGGTTTTAAGCCTCAAATTTTTGTGGTTTCCGTAAATATTTGAGGTTTATTTTTATAAAATCCGTAAAATATGAGTATTTTTGTGGGATAGTGGGCCGTCATGTGGTAGGATTGACTTCGGTCGGGTGTCCGACTGTAAAGCGGAAACTGCTCCCCCGGAATGGTCTGCATACCGTATATGCAGGCAAAGAATATGTTTTTAACCAAATCCAGTAATGAAGAGAGCCAACAATGGGAATCGACAAAGGCAAGAGCATGTCACCGGCCGCCGCAGCGGGGGAAATCATCTCCGAGGTTCGTAGTGAAGCAACCCTTCTCAAGGCGGGGGCGCTGCAGAGCGCGATTTTCAACAGCGCCAACTTTTCGAGCATCGCCACCGACGCGAAGGGGGTCATCCAGATCTTTAACGTCGGCGCGGAACGGATGCTGGGGTACACTGCCGCCGAAGTGATGAACCAGATCACCCCGGCCGACATTTCCGATCCGCAGGAAGTCATCGCGCGCGCCGAAGAATTGAGCGTCGAGCTCGACACCCCGATTACTCCCGGTTTCGAGGCGCTGGTGT
>JBAVTM010000176.1:0-3905 GCA_049696195.1 Desulfuromonadaceae bacterium
GGCTGAAACCCCGATGTGCGATCTGGCCGTAGTAAAGGTGTCTATTATCGCGTCTCTGATCCTGCAGCCTTCGCAATTGACATCTTTCCCGCACCCTTCTTCGGTGAACGCATGGACGCAGTCAAAAACCTGACCGCCCCTGTGACCTTCAACTTCGCGCAGCTCTTTGTCAAACAACTCAAGCGCCTTTCTGTTTGCAGTAACGACCTGCCTTGGGTTGCCCTGCATCAATAATACCGGGGCTTTGATGGTTTCAATCCATTCTCCATAATTTATCCCGCAACCAGGTATGTTCAGCAACATGACGTGGCCTCTGACGCCTTTGAGCAGCAGGCGCCGGGCGCGGCCATCGGTTCGGCTATCGGCGTTGAAAGCCGACGGGAGGCTGCCTCCAGCACTTTATCCGCCGGTACGCGCTTGATTTTGTCGGCGAGCTCGATCGCCTCGGCAATTTCTGCATCGTTAAGCCCTGTCTTGCGGGCTGCTTGAATGTGAAATTCGATGCAGGGGACGCAATTGCTTGCCAGTGCGGCACCAAGTGCTACGAGTTCGTGTTCGCGAGGATTCAGAGTGTTCATTGTGGACTCCTTTCAATCTTTCGTTTTCTTCCGCACATCTAAACCGATATGCGTGAATTTGATTGCTTCTGTCACTGTAGACGGGGGCTAGACGAAAAGGATACAGCAGGCGGGAATTTTATTTCGATTTACGATCGCACATGAGTTCGCTGCGTTCATCGTGGTAGAAGCTGCACCGGGACTCCATGGCGTTCCGTAAAGCGGTGCGGGCACGATGGAGCCTGATCTTGACGGCGTCGAGGCTGATGTCGAGAATTGCGGCAATCTCGGTGTTGGAGAGCTCTTCAAACTCGCCGAGCAGCAGGACGGTGCGGTAATTTTCAGGTAACTGGTCCACCACGCCACGGATGCAGGCATTCATCTCCCTGCGGATATACTCCCGGTCGGTTCCCTGCAAACGGCTATCGGGGAAATCGTCAACAGAACCGTCGTTCTCGAACAGCTGTTCGCAATCCTTTTGCCGCACCGAAGATGAGGCGGCGTGATCGAGGGCTGTGTTCGTGGCTATGCGGTAGATCCAGGTGGAAAGGGAGGATTCACCGCGGAAACCGTCCAGCGACCGGCTCACCTTCAGAAACACCGTCTGGGTTAAATCGGAGGCTTCGCTCTCGCCGGAGAGATGGGTGAGGTATCGTTGAATTTTGGGCTGATACTCCCGGTAAACGGCGGAAAAGTCCATGCTTGTTGCTCCTGTCGGTTGCAGGCCTGAAAGATGCCCTTGCGCTGGCACCCGGTATTTACCCTATAAAAAGCATTTGAGATTCGCATGGTTAACTGCGTTTTCAGCTTTACTGGTTCAAGAGCAGCAACCGCTCCCGCCCGCTTTCCCCAGATTGTGATCCCGCAGCCATTCATTGATCATTCCCGAAGCGCAGCCGACCCCGGCATCGACGTAAATCGCCTTGACCGGGCAGTTCAGGGCGCAGGCGCCGCACTCCATGCAGGCATCGAAATCACGGATAACAGCTCTTTTTTCGACCAGCTCGAATACCTGGTGCGGGCAGACCTCCGGGCACCTGCCGCAGCCGATGCAGGTCGGCTGATCCAGTTTCAGCGTGGCGACATTTTCCAGATAGCGAAAACCTTTCATATATTCTCCTTCATCCTTAGAAGAACCATCCCGCCAACAATAAAAGCACACTCACCACAAGAGCCCCACCCATAGCCGGCAAAGCGATACGCATCTCCTTCTTGACCCCCGAACGGGAGGTATAGGTGGAGCAGCCGGTGAAATTAAGGGTATAGAAGGCGCTGACCGCCGGCAGTGCCAGGAATAAGGCAGCGGTAACGGCACCATTCCAGCCGGCGCCGCCGGCCATGGCGTAAAACAGCCCGCTCCAGAGCAGACCGGCGAAGGCTCCCTTGACGGCAAAGCTGCGCCCCGGCAGCCAGGGAAGCAGAAGCGGCCCAAGCACGATCCCGGTCAGGCAGGCGCCCAGATAGGCGAGGAAGACAGTGAGTCCCGCAGCGAAACCGGCCAGCAGGGCCACCAGCAGCAGCGCCACCACCCCGATGATCGCGACCGGTTTCAGCCCCATCACCAGTTCCACCGGAACCAGCACGAGTCGTTCGTAGAGGGTGAAGGTCAGCTGACGCATCTCCGGCGTCGTAACCAAGCCGTTGTCCAGATACTCCGGCAGGTCGTCGGCCCGGATGGCGGCATAGCTCACCGTGAAACCGGTGCGTCGGGCCACCTCGTGGGCGGCAACGCCCGGAGCGCCCAGGATCGGCAGAGTCAGGCGGCGATGGCTGACGACCTTGTCCAGCCCGGTCGTCTTGACCCGCCGCACCAGTTCGCCGGTGCCGAAACTCCCCTTCCCTGCCGCGCACCAGACGTTGATGCCGAAGGTTTCCAGCACCAGCAGCCAGCAGTTGCGCCCGGCCAGCGAGCGGCGGACGAGGTCGTAGCTCATCTTGTAATTGGCCGTCACCAGCACCGGGTCCGTTGCAGTCGGGCGGCCGACCGCGTACAGGCCGGGCGGCACCATGAACTCCATGCGCCCGATGCCCCAGCGGGCCTTGCAGCCACCAAGGTGATCACCGATGCCGAGTTCAGTCCCGATGCGCGGCACCCGTCCGGCCGGCGTATCCAGCCATGCCATGAAACCGGGAACCGCATCCGTAATTTCTCCGCCGCCGGCGGAGGTGGGTGGACCTCAGCAGGGGGGCTTGTCTGAGCCGTCACCCGCTTCAATCGAACAGACGGTGCCGACCGGAGTGCATTCCGCATCTGCGCTCTTGCGCATGCTCTTGATTTTGAACGGGCCGACCGGCCCCTTTTTTACTTGCAACATGCAACTGCTCCTTCCTGGTCTGACGTACCCTCCGCCGTCCCGACGAGTGATTCGTTCAACAGACTTAAGGATCTGATCACGATCTCGCACTCGAAGGCGCTCATACGACTGAACACCCTCTCAAGCCGCGCCGCCATATAGCCGTCGATTTTTCCCAGCACCTGCAGCCCCGCGCCGGTCAGTCCGAGCAGGCTGACCCGCCGGTCATCGGGGGATACGCGGCGGCACACGAGCCCTTTGGCTTCGAGGTTCTTGACCTGGCGACTGAAGGTGGTGATGTCCATGCCCAACTCCTCCGCCACCTCCTGCATGGCAGGACTGCCCGCTCTCCTGATTTCCGACAGGATGTGACTTTGGGCCATGGAGATATCCTCTCCGCAGCATTCATCGCAGCAGGAGGCGTTCAGCAGGCCGAACCGACGGGTGAAAAGCTGTATTTGTTCCCGGATTGATTCCATTGAGCATCCTTCTTTTTTTCAAAGCTAGCTCTTTTATTTGCATTTTGCAACTATATTTTACGGTTTGTGCATGCTTTAGTCGAAGCCATGGCGGGCAGCCATGATTTACCCGGTTTGACCTTGACAGAGACTTGAGGGAGGGTACAAACTGTTCATCATATCGAACCATTTCAAGCGGGATTAAACCATGAAGCGGCCCGGATCTGACACTCGCACCGGCCAAAAACAGCCGGTTACCTTTCGAGACTTATGACACGAACACGTTCAAATCTTATATTGATCGGCATGCCGGGCGCTGGCAAGAGCACCGTCGGCATCATCCTCGCGAAGCTGACCTCACGTCACTTCGTGGATACGGACGTGCTCATTCAAACCACGCAGGAACGGACACTGCAGGATATTGTCAATACGGACGGTTATGCTTCTCTCCGGAATATTGAGGAGGAAGTTCTGCGTGGGCTCACCGTCAAAAACTGCGTCATCGCCACGGGCGGCAGTGCGGTTTACAGTGACGGTGCCATGGCTCACCTCAGGGCGGACGGCCTTGTCGTCTTTCTCGACGTGGATTTGCCCAC
>JBAVTM010000177.1:0-6948 GCA_049696195.1 Desulfuromonadaceae bacterium
TGATTACCACGAGCGAAACAGCAGTTACCATCACGATCTGGGTATTAACAGCCGCCGGGAGCTTCTTTGGCGGCCGCGCCGCCGGGCGGCGGAGAAAGCAGGCACGTTCGGATGAACGGAAAGCACGCCCCCGCAGCTGATATTGTTGAGTGACTGACACTCCCCGTACAAATGCACCTTCAGAAAATCATCAGATGCAGTACCCCGCGGATCAGTATCCCGGCCGCTGCCCCGGCTATTGCCGGCCTCACGACCGAGGCGGTACGCGTGCCGGCCGAAATCAACACCGCCACCCCGACAATATCACAGGGGTTGGTGAGAAAACCGGCCATGCGGTTAAGTTCCAGCGTGGTTATGGAACCTTCTTTCAGCAGGTTGAGAGTAACCCCCATCATGGCGGTTCCGCCGGCCAGATACTTGGTCGCCAGCGGCAATACCGCCACGGCCGGGAAACCGATCAGGGCGAATAGCGGTGACAGCGCCGTCTCCACCAGGGAAATGGCGCCGGTGCTCTTGAGAATATTCACCAGAAAGATGGCCAGTATCAGGATCGGAATGGCGCCGAGGATGACCTGCACCGCTTCCTGCCCCCCGACGATCATCAGGTTGAGGGCCGTACTCTTGCGCTCTTTGCCTGCGGCTGCGACAAACCCCTCGACAGGGTGTTCTTCATCACCGGACGAGCGGGCAAACAGGTAATAGGTCAGGGCCGCCGCCGCCAGTCCTCCGGCAAGCGAGGTCAGCAGGATCACGCCAAGATTCAGGCCGACCGCTACCATCGGAAAGACTACATTGGCCTGTGACATGGTGAAGACCATGGCAAGAGTCGCGGCGATCCGCCGCCGGGATGTGCCGTCCTTCTCCATGATCGCCAAAGTGGCCAGCGGCGCGGCGAAACTGACAAACAGCAGCTGCATGATGGCAAAAGCCCCGGCGCCTGGAATACCGAAGACCCGGAGCAGCGGCTGCACGAGTCGTGCGACCAGCGCCAGGAGGCCCCGCGCTTCCACGACCTTCATCAGCGCCATCATGATGACCAGCACCGGCAACAGCACATACAGCGCCATTTCCAGGGCGGTTCTTCCGGACAGCAGCACTATCTTTATAAACTCTTCCAATCACCCACCCTTTACACATTCAAAATTCAAAATTCAACATTTCCCGTCACACCCACTCATCAATCGCGGACATCAGTTTGCTGCAGATCTCGCTCAGTTTTTCAGGGGCGGTGATCTTATGCCCGAAGATATCCCGGACATAGAATACGTCCGCCACCTGATCGACCTTTGTTGATATCTTGGAGACACCGATATACAGCCCCATTTCAGCCAGCGTACTGGTAATCAGGTACAGCAGCCCGACCTTGTCGTGCGTCAGTATATCGATGACGGTATACTCTTCTGAAACCTCATTATCGATATCCACCTTGGTAGCAAAGCGGGGGGCGGGGCGTACCGTCAGCAAGGTCGGGCGCTTGCGCCTGGCAACAAGCGTTGAAACCTGCACCTCGCCATGGATAACCTGGCGCATATCCTGCTCGATCTTTTCCCAGCGGACCGGGTCGGTGACCAGGTTTCCCTGGGGTGAATTGACCTGCAGAACATCCAGCACCTTGCCGTTCTTGCTGGTGTTGATCTGGGCTCCCAGGATATTTATGCCGTTCGCAGCCATGACACCGGTAATCCGGGAAAAAAGACCCGGCATATCACGAGCGCAGATCGTATATTCGGAGTATCCCCCCTCCTTCTGATGGGTGAGCCGCAGCAGAATATCGGATTTTTCCAGACCCAGCAGCAGACGAACCTGTTCCGCAATCAGCGGGGGAGGATTGGAAAGGAGCGCCCGCACCGGCATGGCCTTGAGCTCTTGCCGAACCTCTGCAGCAGGGAGTTCGCTTTCCAATAAGTCGGTAACCTTTTTGATGACCGAGTTAACCCGCTCACTGCTCGCCTCCTGCTGGAATCCCCCCCGGTCGAGAATGCCGAATGCCTTCTCATATAATTCCTGAAAAAGCGATGCCTTCCAGGTCGTCCAGACATCCGCTCCGACAGCCCGCACATCCGCAACCGTAAGCAGATAAAGCATCTTGAGATTCTCGCTCGTCTCCATCTGGCGGGCAAACTGGACAATCATCTTTTCATCGTTCAGATCGCGACGTTGCGAAATATGGGCAAAGAGCAGGTGCTGGCGAACCAGGAACTCCAGCCGTTCGCTCCCCTCCCTGGAAAGTCCCATCCGGCGGGCAATGGTCGGGATCATGGCGCCCCCCTTCTCGGCATGCCCCCCTCCCGAACCCTTGCCGATATCATGAAAAAGCACCGCCAGAATCAGCAGTTCAGGCTTGCCGATCTCGGAAGCGATCGAGCAGGGAAACGGCATACTTCCCTTAAGCTCGCCGCTCAGCATCTTTTCGGTCTGCTCGACGGCAAAAAGCGTGTGAATATCGACCGTGTAGATATGGTACATATCGTGCTGAACCTTGCAGTAAATATTCTCGAGTTCGGGGATATAGCGGTTCAGGAACTCAAGATGATGCATCAGGCGGAGCGTACCGGCGACACCCTTCGTTGACCGGAGAATGTTCAGGAAAGACTGATTGACCTCCCTGCTGCGACGGAACTTGTCGTTGATCAGGGCCAGATTCCTCCTGATAACCCCCTTGACCCGAACATTAAGCGTGACGCCATGCTTCTGGGCCAACTCGAAGATTTTCATCATCACACCCGGATTTTTCTCCACGATCGATTCATCCGGGACAACCAATTCTCCCTTGAGCACGAAACAGCCGTCACCGACCGGCCGGCGCACAAAATAGCCCAATATTTTCAGCGCCCCTTCATCGCGCCAGACGCAGCGCGAAATCAGACTGGAGGTAAAATGTTCGACCTTGTTGGCGTGCCGGTAATAGTCCCTCATGAAATCTTCGACCGCCAGCACCCGGCCGTTGTCCTGATACCCGAGAAAACCGGCCAGATGCACCTGGGCATCAAAGGTCAGCTGGTCATTTTTGCGACCATTGAAATAATGCAGTTCATTGCGGATACGCCAGAGGTAGTCAAGCGCCGCGTGGTACGTATCAAGCTCTTCATCGTCCACGATCCCCTTGATAATCAGCTCACGCAGATCGGTAAACTTGTACTTGACGCGGGCCACCCAGATTGCGGTCTGCAGATCTCGCAGCCCCCCCTCCCCCTCTTTCAGGTTCGGTTCCAGCAGATAGACCGTAGAGCCGTACTTTTCACGGCGGCTCTTCATATCCGCCACCTTTTCCTTTATGAACGAATCACTGGATTTCGGCAGAATCTGACCGAAAATGACCTTTTTAAGGGTGGCGAAGAGCGGCCGGCTGCCGGAAAGAAAACGGGCGTCCATCAACGCGGTCTTGACGGTGCCGTCTGCCGCCGCCATTTCAACGCAGTCGGAAATCTTCCTCACCGAATAGCCGACATCCAGACGCATATCCCACAGGAAATAGAGCAGTTTCTGGGCAATATCCTCAACCATTGCAACAGGCAGGACGCCGTCATGCAGAAACATGATGTCGATATCGGAAAACGGGTTCAGCTCCCCGCGGCCATACCCCCCGACAGCCACCAGCGAGACATGCTCCAGCATGGCGTCACCGCCCCCCAGGTCATAGATGATCGAAAGGAACAGTTTGTTGTGCAGTTCGTCCATCATGTCGCTAAGCAGGTGGGTTACATCTGTTCCGCTGGCGCCGTCCCGATGCATGTGCCTGATCTCTTCACGATATTTTGCCAGGAAGTTTTTACAACCGGAGAGATAGAGAGGCCGTTTTTCATCAAAACCGGCCATACCGGCATCGCCGATGGCATCGATTGTATCGGGAAAATATGGATCTATAAAAAATTGCATTCATGTTCCTTGTGAAGGGAGATTGGAGCGGAAGGCGACAGTGGCAACCGGCAAGTTGCAAATTATACGTCAGACACGCGAACGAGTCAAAAGCAATAGTACGTTAAAGTGCTTGCAGTCATCATCCGATGACATGATAATGTCGCCCGATTCTGATGACTCGACGAGGAATAATCACTTTGACCGATGCAACCAAACGTCCTCAAGCGACTTCATCACTACACTACGGCTGGGTCATCGTCGCTGTCGGCTTCCTGATCCTCTTCGCCTGCATCGGCCTTGCCCGCTATGCCTACACGATGCTGCTCCCCTCCATGCAGGAGGGGCTCGGGCTTCCCTATGACCGGATGGGTTTCATCGGCACCGGCAACTTCTGCGGCTATCTGCTGGCAGTCGTGCTCTCCCCCGGCCTGATCAGGCGCTTCCGGCCGCGGAGAGTCATCACCGGCGGCCTGTCCCTGATCACCTTGTCACTGTTCGGAGTCAGCACCAGCCACGGTTTTTTCACCCCGCTGGCCCTTTACTTCCTGGTCGGCATGGGAACCGGTTTTGCCAACATCCCCACGATGGCGCTGATCAGCTACTGGTTCCGCAGCGACCAGCGCGGCACGGCCGCCGGGCTGATGATCGGCGGCAACGGCGCCGCGATCGTGCTGGCCGGGGTGCTGGTGCCCTTCCTCAATCGCAGCTTCGGAGTCGATGGCTGGCGGATGGGCTGGCTGCTGCTGGCAATCATCGCGCTGATCGTGACGATTCTTGCGGCATGGCTGGTACGCAACCACCCGGCGGACATGGGACTGAAACCGCTCGGCAGGGCCGTGCCGACATCTTCCAGTCAGCTGATACCCCGCGAGCGCAAGGGTGACGGCGCACTGCTGGTGCGGCTGGGGCTGCTCTACCTCGCTTTCGGCGCCACTTTCATGGTCTTCGGCACCTTCATCGTCACCACGATGGTACGGGAATACGGCTTCAGCGAAGCAAAAGCCGGGATGTACTGGTCCTGGGCCGGCTTCTTCAGCCTCTTCTCCGGCGTGCTCTTCGGCATGCTCTCCGACCGGATCGGCCGCAGGCACGGCCTGGCGCTGGTCTTTGCCGTGCAGAGCGGAGCCTATCTGCTGGCAGGGCTCAAGCCGGGGGGCATCGGACTGATGATCGCCATCGTCCTCTATGGCTCGGCGCTCTTTGCGGTACCGGCCATCATGGCTGCCGCGGTGGGGGATTATCTGGGGATGTCGCGCGCCGCCACCGCATTTTCGACGATCACCATATTCTTCGCCGCCGGCCAGACCGTCGGCCCTGCCCTGGCAGGTGTTATCGGCAAAGCCACCGGCAGCTTCACCGGAGCCTACCTGCTGGCGGCGCTGATAACCGCCGCCGCAATGATCTTTGCCCTGTTCCTGCCGCGGCCGGAAGCAGATGGTTCGAAGCCTGTTTAGACGGCAACCCTGAACAAAAAGGGACATCGGTGTACCGGTGTTTATATGTAGTTAAATCGGGAGAATGTATAGATGACAGGTCAAAAAAGCAGTGATCCTCTGCAGGGTGTGACTTTGAAAATGATCCTTTCCGAACTGGTGGAGCAGTATGGCTGGGAGGAGATGGGGAAGAACATCGAAATCCGCTGTTTTACCCATGACCCGAGTATTCCGTCGAGTCTGAAATTTCTGCGGCGGACACCATGGGCGAGGGACAAGGTCGAGGAGATGTATCTGCGCTGGAAACTGACCGGGGAAGATCGGTTCTAATCAAGTGTTCAGGTGATGTGACAAGCGAAACAGAGTACGCTGCCGTTATTTTCCATGATCAAATGATAGTGCGTCGTTTTTTTAATGTCATGGCACGACACACAGGCCACCTTGCCGTTGTACAGTCGAATCCCCTTTCCCTGCAATGATTCAACCGGCGCATAGGAGCTTTCCTTCATTAGGGGAGGATACTCCTTTAAAATGGAATGGGACGTTCCGAATCCACACTCCACCGTACAGAAGTGGCCATCCGGAGCGGTTAGTCCATCATGACAGACGATGCAATCTTTCGGATCACTGCTGTCATCGACCATCTGCCCGTGATGATCGACCTGCCCGGCGGAAACGCCGTCCTTCAGAAAGTACAGCAGAAGAACGAGCAACATGGATGCTGTAATCAACGCCATAACTCTCATGACTTCACCTCTTATTAATGTTCATTGTAACCCAGTCAGAATATACCCATGGCATACCGTCACCGGTAATTATTGTACCATGTAATAAATAAATTTCTATTTTCATGCGCATCTCGATTTATAGCTGGATTCGGTGCAGCTTCAGGGGTGCTGACCCACGATGCCGGCCAGCACTCCGGCCCCGTTGGGGAGATCCAGTGCCAGCCGTCTGATCGAACCGATGCCGGCCGCGGTCATCATCTCCTCCAGCTGCCGCTGAGAATAGGAGCGTCCCTGCGGGGTGCCCAGCAGCATGTTGAGCGAGAACAGCGCCGGAAACAGCGGGCCGTCAAGGTTGTCATCGAGGATAAATTCCTGAACCATGAGCATGCCGCCCGGTTCCAGGGCAGCAGCGGCCCTCCGCAGCGTGACCGCGCACCCCTCGGGCCCCTCGCCGTGCAGAATGTGCGACAGCCAGACCACGTCGAATCCTCCGGGTACGTCGTCGCTGATGAAGTCCCCCTCCCGGAACGTGATCCGGTCGCTGAGGCCGAAGGAGGCAATCGTTTTTTCGGCAAATCGGCGGGTCGTGGGTAGGTCGTAGACGACCGCCGTGAGCTGCGGATTGGCCTGGCAGAATTGGATCGCATAGGTTCCGGGCCCGCCCCCCAGATCGAGCAGGCGGCGCTTCCCGTGCAGATCGACGTTGGGTACGATGCGCGGGGCGAGCTGCATGGCCAGATTGAACATCCCCATTTCGAAGCTTTCCCGCTCGGATTCGTCCCCATCGTGGGAGACCCTCCCGCGAATCGGTGCCCCGCTCCGGACCGACTCGTCGAGACGGGACCAGCCCGCCATGAGGTGATGGTGGTGCATGATGATATACCCCAGATAGCGGGGAGAGGTGCGCGACAGGTATTCCGCCGCAAAGG